>JBAYGL010000036.1:0-18304 GCA_041666725.1 Limisphaerales bacterium | reverse complement strand
TCGAATTCGCCCTCGTCGAGGAAATCTTCCGTCAACGCAGGCCGCTCCTCTGCATCTGCCGCGGACACCAGATGCTCAACGTCGCCCTCGGTGGCACGCTGATCGTGGACATCTCGTCCCAGCTTCCGGGCGCGCTCCCGCACAAGCAGGTCGAGCGGAAGTTCGAGCTGGTCCATGACGTTGCGCTCGTTCCCGATTCTCAACTCGCCACCCTCCTCGGCGCGGCTCAGATCGGCACGAACAGCACGCACCACCAGGCCGTCGCCCGGGTGGCGGACGCACTCCGCGTGACGGGCACGACTTCCGACGGCGTCATCGAGACGATGGAACTCAAGGACAAGTCGCGGCTGCCGTTCCTTCAATCCGTCCAGTTCCATCCCGAGCGTCTCTACGACCGTTACCCGCACTTCGCCGAACTCTTCCGCGCCTTCATCCGTGCCAGCTCTGCAAAATGAACGATCCGCTTCAAACATTCGAAGCAGACGTGGTGCACTCGTTGTCGCGCCAGCGTCTTGGACTGCGGCAGCCCTCTGCCGCTCTTCCACTCCGGACGAAAGCGCCAGAGGACTGGCGCACTCCAAGACCTCGCGGAGCTTCGCCAGCGGCTTATGCTGTCTGACCCGTGCTTTATTTCGATCACAACGCCACTTCGCCCCTCCATTCCGCCGCGCGGCAGGCGTGGCTGGACGCGACCGAGCACTTCATCGGCAACCCGTCAAGCTTGCACCGTGTCGGCGCTCGCGCAGACACCGCGTTGAGCGAGGCGCGGGAGAAGCTGGCACGCATTCTCGGCTGCGATGCCCTCGACATCGTCTTCACCTCCGGCGCGACCGAGTCCGCGAACACTGTCTTCCACCACGCCGCGCGCACGCTCGCGCCTGACGCCGAAGTCTGGCTCTCCGCCATCGAGCATCCGTGCGTGATGGAAAGCGCCCGCCAACATTTTCCGAAACGCCACCGGCTCATCCCCGTCACCCGCAATGGCGCGGTGGATATCGATTGGCTGACAAAGAATTTGAAACGCATTCGCCCCGGCCTGCTTTCGGTGATGGCCGTGAACAACGAGACCGGCGTCATCCAGCCCACGCGCGAAATCCTCGCCCTCTGCCGCGAGCACGGCGTTCCGTTCTTCTGCGACGCCGTGCAGGCCCTTGGCAAACTCCCCGCCGCCAGCCTCGGCGATTGCGACTGGGTCAGCGGCAGCGCGCACAAGTTCGGTGGACCGCGCGGTGTCGGTTTTCTGAAATGTCCGGCGAAGGGCCGTGTCGTTCCGCTGTTGCGTGGCGGGGCACAGGAAGAAGGCCGCCGCGCCGGCACGGAGAATGTCCCCGGCGTGCTGGCGATGGTCGCGGCCCTCGAAGCCCGCGAGGAAGGAGCGCGGACGCCCACGTCCGCAGCCGCCACTTCTGCCCCATCGCGTGCTGCGGACGTGGGCGTCCGCGCTCCAATGCGCACCGCGTTCGAGCGCCAGCTCCGCAAAGCGATTCCCGGCACCAGGATCATCGGCGCGAAATCGCCGCGCGTCTGGAACACCGTCCTTGCCCTCATGCCCGAGGCCGGCTGCCGCATCCGTTGGGTTGTGAAACTCGACAAGCTCGGCGTCGCCGTCTCCACCGGTTCTGCCTGCGCCAGCGGCAAGGAGGAGCCCAGTCCTGTTCTTTCGGCGATGGGCTGCACGCCGGGCGAAGCCGCCCGCGCCCTGCGCTTCAGCGCCGGCTGGGAAACCACCGAAGCCGACTGGCAGCAACTCCTCGCCGCACTCGTGCAGGCGCACCGCGAAATGCAGCCCACGGTGCGTAGTCGCAGGCTTTAGCCTGCGCGTGAAGGCACCGTGACGCGCAACCTGAAGGTCGCGACTACTCATCTCCAAATTCCTTCGTGCCCATCCACGTCCATTCGTGGTTCTCTTTTCCCGTGACCGACGAGCCGATCATCGACCTGCACAGCGATCATTACTTCATGGGGGAGGCGTTGCGCCTGGCTGCCCGGGCCTACGAGGCGGAGGAAGTTCCCGTCGGTGCGGTGGTCGTGCGGAATGGACGCATCATCGCCCGTGCGTTCAACCAGGTTGAGCTGCTCAAGGACGCCACGGCCCACGCCGAGATGCTTGCGATCACCGCGGCCGAGGAGGCCGTCGGTGACTGGCGGCTCAACGACTGCACGCTCTACGTCACCAAGGAGCCGTGCCCCATGTGTGCCGGTGCGATTGTCCATGTCCGCTTCGCCCGCGTGGTCTATGGCGTCGGCGATGCGAAGGGCGGTGCGGCGGGCGGCGCGTTGAACCTGCTGCAGTTTCCCGGCCTCAATCATCAGTGTGAGATCACGCGCGGCGTGCTGGAGGAGGAATGCCGCACCATGCTCCTCAGTTTCTTCTCCGAGCGCCGCGTCGCCAACAAGGGCGCGAAGATAGAGCAGGGGACGGAATAGTCGTTAAAGCTACGGCCTTCCTCCTTTTGCCTGCCGTCGCTCTTTGCGGTTGACCCGTTTGCGGTTCAGCTCAGCGAAATCATCGACACCCGCTCGTTCTTGTCGTTGCGGCCCAGTCCCTGCGCGCGCGGGTCGAGCGTCGGCACCCCGTCCACGAGGAACCAGTAGCGGTGATGCCCGTTGGTCAACATGAGCTGCACCACCCAGTTGCCGTCCGGCGATCGCTGCATCGGGTGCGACATGGGATTCCATTCATTGAAGTCCCCGGCGATGCACACCTCCTTCGCGCTGGCGGCCGCACAGAAGAAATTCACGGGCTTGGTAAAGGCCTTGCTGTTGTAAAGCCTGCCGGAGCCGCGCGGGGCGAGTTTGTAATTCGTCATCGTCAGTAGCTGTTGTTGGCGCTGCGTAAGTGCTGTTGTGACGCGGGAAGAAAGCAATTCTCCGGGTTCCGAACAAGCGTGAAATCGCACCCGCCCTCCGCCAGACTGGGCCCGTGGCCGCCGATCAGCCGACAACTCCGCCGCCCGCGCCGCGTCTTGACCGCGCGCGGCTGGAGCGTGCTCTCGCCAAAACCCGCGCCGCGCTGCTCGCCGAACGCGGCCCGCACGGCCACTGGGAAGGCGAATTGTCCAGCAGCGCGCTCTCCACGGCCACGGCGGTGGCGGCGTTGGAGCTGTGGCAGCGCCACGCGCGCGAGCTGTCAGCAGTGAAGGGGCAGCAGTCGGCCATTGAGTCGGGACTTCGCTGGCTTGCCGGGCACCAGAACGCCGACGGCGGCTGGGGCGACACCGTCCTGAGCTTTTCCAACATCAGCACGACCGCGCTGTGCTGGGCGGCCTTCGGCGCGGTGCCGGGGGCGGAGACGAAGTGGCCGGAGACGGTGCGGCGGGCGGAGGCGTGGCTGGCGGAAAAGTGTTCAGTGTCCAGTGTTCAGTGTTCAGACCCGAAGCCTGCGGCGTCCGGAGCTCCCACTGAAAACTGGAAACTGAATACTGAACACTCTCCCCTCAACCGCTCTGCGCTCATCTCCGCCATCGTCGCCCGCTACGGCAAGGACCGCACCTTCTCCGTGCCCATCCTCACGATGTGTGCGCTGGCCGGGCGGCTGGGCGAGGGCAAGGAGGCTTGGCAGCGGGTCATTCAGCTTCCGTTCGAGCTGGCCGCGTTGCCGCAGAAATTCTTCGCCGCGCTGCGCCTGCCGGTGGTGAGCTACGCGCTGCCGGCGCTCATTGCCATCGGGCAGGCGCGACATCATCACCTGCCCACGCGCAACCCCGTGCTGCGTCTGCTCCGCGATCGCGCGCGCGCGAAGACGCTCCGCGTGCTGGAGCGCATCCAGCCGCCGGGCGGCGGCTTCCTCGAAGCCACGCCGCTCACGAGCTTCGTCACCATGAGCCTCGCGGGCAGCGGGCACGCGGACCATCCCGTCGCGCGGCGCGGCGTGGAGTTCCTGGTCAAGTCCATGCGTGCGGATGGAAGCTGGCCGATTGACACCAACCTCGCGACGTGGGTGACGACGCTCGCCGTCAACGCGCTTGGCCCGAGCATTCACAAGGTGATGAGCGCCGAGGAGCGCGGGCGCATCCTTGAGTGGCTGCTCGCGCAGCAATACCGCACGGTGCATCCCTACACGAACGCCGCGCCCGGCGGCTGGGCGTGGACGGACTTGCCCGGTGGGGTGCCCGATGCGGACGACACGGCGGGCGCGCTGCTGGCGTTGAAGCAACTCGACGATGGCAGCCCCCGCGTGCGCGAGGCGGCCATCGCGGGGGTGAAGTGGCTGCTGGACCTGCAAAACCGCGACGGTGGCATCCCGACCTTCTGCCGCGGCTGGACGAACCTGCCCTTCGACCGCAGCAGCCCGGACATCACGGCGCACACGCTGCGGGCGTGGCTGGCGTGGGGACAACTAGCTTCAACACGAGACGCACGAGTAATCCGGAATGCCGTGCTTCACTCAACGCGTTTCCTAGCTAGTGCTCAGAACGCAGATGGCTCTTGGAGTCCACTTTGGTTCGGGAATCAGACAGCGGAGGGTGAAGAAAATCGCACGTATGGAACAGCTCAGGTTGTCAAAGCTTTGGCCACTGCCTTTAAGCGCTGGAAGTCAGTCTGCGTCGATGTCATTCCAGAAGAGCTTTCGCTTCAGGTGCAATTGATGAATTGCGGCATGAAATGGTTGATCCACACCCAAAACCCAGACGGCGGCTGGGGAAGCGGGACAGACACTCCCAGCTCGATTGAGGAAACGGCGCTGGCGGTTGAAGCGTTCGTATCGTTAGGCAGCTCGGCCCACCTCAGTGAAAATGGGGTGTGGGAACCGGCAGCGCGCGGAGCTACGTGGCTTCTCTCCCGCATCGAAGATGGCACCTGGACCCAGCCCGCGCCCATCGGCTTCTACTTCGCCAAGCTGTGGTATTACGAGCGGCTGTATCCGATGGTCTTCACCGTCGCCGCGCTGGAAGCCGTCGCCCGGCTGGAGGCGACAGAGAAGTAAGACAGGCGTCCCGCTTGTCCTACCCTGGCTCAGGCCCGGCCTATTTGTCCTTCGCCACTTCAGCGATTTTCTGCTCCAGCTCGGTCCACTTCGCCTGAGCCTCTGCAACGGGCACGCCTTTCTTCATCCCGGGCCGCAGATGGCCGCACCCGGTCAACCACGCATCCTTCACCACCGACTGTCGCTGGGCGATGAGCTTGAGCAAGTCCGCGCCGCGGGGATGGATGGAACTCAGGAAAGCCGCGCCGTCGTTGGCCGCGGCGAGCTTCTCCTCGGGGCCGTTGAAATGCCGCAGCACCTCGCGCGCGATGAGCCAGTGGCCCGTGGCGTTCGCATGGACGCCGTCGGGCGCGAGCTTGAAGGCCGCGTCGTGCTCACGTCCGGCGGCTAGGAATCTGGCCATCGGGAAGTGCGTGTCCACGACGATCCAGCCTTGCGCGCGCTGGCCCACGAGCCACTCGGAGTAGCGGTCTAGCACCGTGTTGTAGCCTTCGAAGGGCTGCTTGTATTCGGGCAGGCCGGCGGGAAGCGTGCGGGCCTTGATGGGCAGGGGATCGAAGACGGGCGGCGTGAGGTGGATGATTTTCGCCCCGGCGGCCGCAGCCTTCTTGCGGAGCAGCTCGATGCCTTCGCGATATTTGGCGAAGCGTTCCTCGCTGAAGGGATAATACATTCCGCAGTTCATCCCGTAGCAGGCGACGATCAGGTCGGGTTTGGATTTCGCCAGCACGCGGTCGAGCCGCTCGTGGACGGTGGGGCGGGGGAACTGTCCGCCCGCGTGGCCCGGCTCGCTCAGGCCGCTGACCGTCTCGCTGGGCAGGCCGATGTTGATGAACTCCACCGCGCGGTCCGGGTTTCCAACACGGAAGGTGGCTTCGAGAATGTCCACGTAACCGCCCGCATACGTGATGCTGTCGCCGAGGAAGACAACGCGTTTCACGCCGTCCATGATGGACGGATCGGCGGCGGAGGTGGCGAAGACGCATGCGAAGGATGAAAGCAGGCAGAGCAATTGGCGCATGGCTGTCAGATACGGAAAGGATCAGGACTATTCAACCGCGTGTGGTTTTGCTGCCGGCACGTCGCAGGTTGTTGACTCCGAAGCAATCGGTTGCCCGGCTGCTTCGGGGCATTCAGCAGCAGGTCCCAATCTCTGCTGCCTTTCCAAGTCCCGATCTTGCCGCACGTTCCGATAATCCAGAAATGGGCCGATGAATTCCATCGCCAGCCACATCAGACACACGGCTCCGGTGAGAAGCTTTGCCCACTTTGGCAAGGACGCGATCGACAGAGGCTCTTCACTTGCAAAGCCGGCAATCATTGCCAGAACGGCAAGGCCCGCTGTCAGCGCGATGACGACAACCCTCACAAGGCGTTTCATGCCTGCGAGGCATACTCATCCGGGCTTGGTGTTGCAAGGGTCATCGCAGCAGGCCGCCATGCGCCTTGAGCCAGCGCTCGGCCTCCTCCCAGCGCGGGAACGCCCCGGCCACATGGCCCCAGTAGCGCGCCGAGTGGTTCATCTCGCGCCGGTGCATCAGCTCGTGGACGCAGATGTAGTCGCGCACAAAGTCGGGCGCCTGCACGAGCCGCCAGTTCAGCGAGATCGCCCCCGCACGCGAGCAACTGCCCCAGCGCGACCGCTGGCTGCGCACGGTGACGCGGTGGACGGTGACTTGATGCCGGGCTGCGAATTCGAGCAGGCGGGGCGGGAGTTCCTTCGTCGCAAGCAGGCGGAGGTGGCGTTCCACGGCGGGGCGGAGGTTGGCCGTCGTTTCACGGAGCGTGATGATCTGACCGGCCAGGCGCACCGCGCAGCCGGAGGCGTGCGTTTCCAGTTGCAGGGCGACGTGCTCCCCACGAAAGAGAATTTCCGTCCCGTGCCGCCACTCGGTCGCGTGATGGGAACGCGGCGACTTCGCCAGTTGTTTCTCCAGCCAGCCGGTCTGCCGTTGTGCGAAGGCGAGGGCTTCTTTCTGGTTTCCGAAGCGCGGCACCGTCACCCGGGCCACGCGCCCCGGAGTCAGGCGCAGAATGTAGCGGCGGGCCTTGGGATTCCTCACGAACTCGACGGGCAGCTCCGCCCCGCCCACGCGCAGCGCATCCGTCGCCATGGTGGGGCGCACACGGCGGAGAAGGCGGCTGAACAGGTCGAGCTGCACGCGCGGAGAGATTTCGCGGAAGCCGGACGGGAGGCGAGCCGAAACATTCCCCACGTCTTCTCCCGCACCGCTTTGCCGCTCGCCAAGTTTCACTCCCTCTGCAATACCTGACCCATGAAGCTGCCGCTCGTCCTGCTCGCTTTCGTCCTGTCTTTGAACCTTGCCGCCGCGGCGGAGAAAAAGGCCGCCGCGCCCGCCAAGAAAGCCGCCGCACCCGTTCTTCAGCCGAATCCCAGGAAGCTCAACCCGCCGCCCGGCGTCGTGGTGCCCGCCGCCGTGAAGGCCGAGCTGGCCGCCGGCGTGGCCGCGCAGGGCAAGGAGATCGAAGCCCTGCGCGCTTCCCTGAAGGGCCGGCCCGAACTCCTCGCGCTCCTGCCCGACGTGCAGGTTTATCACAACGCCGTCCGCTACGCGCTGGAGGACGACATCTTCACCAGCACGAACCAGTTCAACTCCGCCCGCGCGCTGCTCAAGCAGGGGTCCGAACGCGCCAGACAACTCGCTGCCGGAAACGCGCCGTGGAACACGAAGGCCGGCCTGCTCGCGGTCAAGGCCCAGATGGAGGCCGTCCAGGTTGCCGACGCCGCAAAGCGCAGGCAGCCCAGGCCCGCGCCGCTCACGCACGTTCCCGTCGTGCGCGGCTACGTGTCGAAGATTGACGGCTCGGTGCAGCCTTACGGATTGCGCGTGCCCGTGACTTATCTCTCCGGTGGCGACCAGCCGCGCCGGCTCGACTTCTGGCTGCACGGACGCGGCGACACGCTCAACGAAGTCGCGTTCATCGAGGGCCAGCAGCGTGGCGGCAGCCAGTTCCTGCCGGATGACGCCTTTGTGCTGGAGCCTTACGGGCGCTTCATGAACGCCTTCAAGTTCGCGGGCGAGACCGACGTGTGGGAAGGCCTCGATCACGCGGCGAAGCACTACCCGGTTGACCGCAACAAGCTTGCGATGCGCGGCTTCTCTATGGGCGGCGCGGGTGCGTGGCACCTCGGCGCGCATCACCCGGACAAGTTCGCGGCGGTGAATCCCGGCGCGGGCTTCGTGGACGTGAAGAATTACCAGGCGAGATTCATCGAGAAGGCCGGCGGGCTCGCCACCATCCCGTGGTATGAGCAGAAGCTCTGGAATCTCTACGACCCGCTCGCGTGCCCCATCAACCTCGTCAACTCGACGCTCGTGGCTTACAGCGGCGAGGACGACGCGCAAAAGGTGGCCGCCGACATGATGGGAGACGCGCTGCTTGCGGACGGCGTGAAGATGACCCACATCATCGGCCCCAAGACCGGCCATGCTTACGAACCCAGCGCGAAGAAGACCGTGGCCAAGCTCGTGGACGACGCGACGAACAAGGGTATCAACCACCAGCCGAAGAAGGTCACGCTGGTGACGCACTCGCTGAAGTTCAACTCAGCGCATTGGGTGACGATTGATGCGATGGAGAAGCAGTGGGAGCCGGCGCGAATCGAAGCCGAGATTGTTGGCAGAGACAGAATCAACATCACCACGAAGAACATTGCCGCGTTCTTCATTAACATTCAGGAGGCCGCAAAGTTGGTTTCGCCCAGTTCGGTCAAAATGATCGTAGATGGGCAAGACGCCGGTGCTGGAGCAATCATTTCGTCCGGACGACTCTTCTTTCCGGCTGCCAAAGAGGCAGGCAAGTGGCGGCTGCAATCGGCAATCGGCAATCGGCAATCGGCAATTGGCAAGCGCCACAACCTCCAAGGCCCCATTGACGACGCCTTCATGGACTCGTTCGTGATGGTGCGGCCCACCGGCCAGCCGTTGAACGCCGCCGTCGGGCAGTGGGCGAAGACGGAGCTGGCCGAGGCCTCGTTCCACTGGCGGCGCTACTTCCGCGGCGAGCCGCGCGTGAAGGACGACTCCGCCATCACCGACGACGACATCAAGAACAGCAATCTCGTCCTCTGGGGCGACCCGTCGTCGAACAAGCTCCTCGCCCGCATCGCCGGGAAGCTGCCCATCCAGTGGAGCGGCAGGGAAATCAAAGTCGGCGGCAAGACCTACGACGCCACGAAGCATGTCCCCGCGTTCATCTTCCCGAACCCGCTGAACCCGTCGCGCTACGTGGTCATCAACTCCGGCTTCACCTTCTCGCAGTTCGCCGCCACATCGAACTCGCAGCAGACGCCCAAGCTCCCCGACTGGGCCGTGCTGGACATGAGCGTGCCACTCGCCGGCCGCGTCCTCGGCAAAGGCGTCGTCGCCGCCGACTTCTTCGGCGAGAAGTGGGAAGTGAAGTGAACGCGGAACGCGGAACGCGGAACGCGGAACGGGGGCAACGAACGCGCCGCAGCCCGTGCCGTCGGTTTGCAATCGCCGCTCCGGTAGGGCGAGACTCCGTCGAGCCCCATATCGAGCGCAGCGAGGCGAGCGCAGCGAGCGTCTCCCGCAGCACCTCATCCAGCCAGGAAGCTCGCTGCGCTCGCACATCCTTCGTCGGCAGATGGGGCTCGACGGAGTCTCGCCCTACCTGGCTTTGCGGGGCTGCGTTGCTCGCGGCGTTTCTTGTCACCGCACTCCCCGCCCAGACCTTCCGTGATCCCGCAGACCAGCCGTTTCGTCGCGCGCCGATGGCCGCCGCCGCGCGCAGCGTGATCATCCCGCTCGCGACGAACATCCACATCGCCTTCGACACGGAGATGCTGCGCACTCACACGGCATGGCGTGGACCGGGCTTGAACCTGCATGGCGCGCCTTACGACGGCGCCGCAGGCCGCTTCCTCGCGGACTTCACCGGCGACACGCTCTTCTCCAATCCCCCGTTCTTTCCGTGGGCCGGCGGCAGGCAGGCGAGGAACATCCTCACCGACTTTCCGTCAAAGCCGCGTTTTCTCGGCATCAGCACGCGCGGCGGTGTGACGACTTTGGTCTATGAGCTGCCCCTTGACGCCGGGGAGTCGGTGCGCGTCCACGAGACGCCGTCCGTCCAGTTTGTGGACGGCCTGCCGGTCGTGGTGCGGCGGTTCGAGCTGTCGGCGAGCTATCTCGATCTTGAGTTTGCCGCGCATCTGGAGGGCGGGCGCATGACGATGATCGGACAGAACGCCGCGGCGATGGGCATCCTGCGGGAGAAGGATTTGCTGCTCACCGCGTTTCGGGGACGTCCCCTGCTCGGCTGGAAGCCGGCGACCGGGCAGATGGATTACCTCGTCGAGATGCACCGCGAAAAGGATGGCGAGAGTGAAGTGATCTCGCGCCACGTCACGGGCGACGAGACGCATGCCGTCGTCCACATTCCGTCGCATCGCGGGGAAATCTCATTTGAAATCCTTTCCGCTGTGTGCGCGGACCGGGCCGAAGCCGAGCGGCTGCTGCCCAAACTCGTTCCAGCAAAAGTGGCTCCTCCAGAGCTGATGCGCGTGTCCGAGCCGCCTGCCGTCGCGCCAACGAACCGGGCGGTGCTCCTTGCTTTGGACATGAATTCGCCCAGGCCCGCAGTGCGCGCTGATGCCGCCTTCCGCGTCGAGCCGCTGCCGTTTCCCGGCGGCCACGGCTCACCGGTCACCGGCATGGACTTTCTGCCGAACGGCGATCTCGCGCTTTGCACTTCGGTGGGCGAGGTCTTCATCGTGCAGCAGCCGGGCAACCTCACGAACGCGCCGGTCTGGCGTCGTTTTGCGCGCGGCTTGCTGGAGCCGGGCGGGCTGCGCGTGATCCGGGGCGAAATCTTTGCGGCCCAAAAGTGCGAGCTGACGCGGCTGCGCGACACGGACGGTGCGGGCGAGGCGGACTACTTCGAGTGCGTAAGCCAGAGATGGGGCTTCAACGGGAACCACCGGCAGTCCGCGCTTGGCCCGGTCTCGGACAAGGAAGATGAATTTCACGTCCTGCTCGCCGGCCGCGGCAGTCCGTGGGACGTGACGTTCCGTGGCTGGGACGTGCGTTTTGGGCGGGCGGGCAAAGACTTCGAGGGTTGGGCCAGCGGCTTCGGCACGCCCGGCGGGTGCGAGATTTTTGCCGGCGAAATTTTCGTGACGGACAATCCCGGGCCATGGGTGCCGGCTGCGAAACTTGCCCATGTGCAGGAGGCGCAGTTCCACGGCCACCCGGCCACGCAGCCCGCGCCGCAGGAGCAGTTCAAGGAGCCGAAGGAGTTCACGCCGCCCGCCGTCTGGTTTCCGTCGCGGCTGGCGAGGCACGTGGCGGGCTTCGCGGTCACGCCGGAGGGCTGGGGTGCATTTGCCGGGCAACTGCTCGTGGCGGACGGCGAGGGTGCCTTGCTGCGCGTGTGCCTGGAGAAAGTGAACGGCCAGTGGCAGGGCGCGGCGTGGCCGTTTCTCAGCGTAGCCGCCGAAGCGAGGAGACGGATCCCTGCGGCCTCACCGAATCCGCCTCCTGACCTCGGCGGCTGCAGCGCGAGCCGTCTTGCGTTCAGTCCGGACGGCCAGCTCTACGTGGGCGGCGCGGCGGCGGATGGCAAGGGACTTGGCCTCGTGCGTGTGATTGCGACGGACACGGCAATCTTTGAAGTGAAGTCGGTGAAAACGCTGGCGGATGGTTTTGAGCTGACGTTCACACAAGCTGTGGACGCGGCGGCTGCGTCGAGGGCGTCGAGCTACGAGATCGCGCAATTCAACTACCGCCATGAAGCCGAACCCGGCGCGGAACACGACTTCGAGGGCGCACCCAACCGGTCATCCCCGCTGAAGGTTTCCGGGGTGGGTGTTGCTGCGGATGGCCTGAGCGCACGGCTGAAGGTCAGCGGGTTGCGCGCTGGCTTCGTCACGAGCATCCGGGCTGCCGGCGTTCGCAGTTCCCTCGGGCAGCCACTGCGTCACGACACGTTCTTCTACACGCTGAACCAGTTGCCGAAGTGACTGGGGCGTCGCCTGCCGGACACGCGGGGGACGGGATCGGTTCAGAGCGCCTGTGCCACGCGGCGGAAGTGATGGCCGATGATCGCCAGTTCCATTCCGTAGCGGAATTGACGCGGACGCCGCAGGAGGGTGCCCCAGAAAAAGCACCAGTAGGCCACCCGTCCGCGATGCCACACCCCCAGCAGCCAGAACGATTTCACGAACGCCTGAAAATCCACCCGCGACAGCCGCAGGCTTGGTCCTGCAGTTGGCCGGTGGTTGTCCATGAACGTCCGGATGCGCTGATAATACGCCCCCGGCTCGTAAAGTTTCTTCATCAAATCGCGGTAGCCCGATTGGAGGAATTCCCGGTTCAGCTTCGGTTTGAAATTCAGCGTGGCGTCCGTGTTGTTGCCGGTGCTCTTCGCCTCCAGCCGCCCCTCGCGCTGCAACCGCTGATGGAGCCGCGTCTGGGGCAGCGCCGTGAGCAGCCCCACCATCGCCGTCACCACGCCGGAGCGCTGGATGAACTCGAACTGCCGGTTGAAAATGTCCGGCTGGTCGCTGTCGAAGCCCACGATGAAGCCGCCCATCACCTGCAGGCCGTCCTGTTGAAGCGTGTGCACCGCCGCCACCAGATCGCGCCCCTCGTTTTGGAACTTGTGACATTCCGCCAGGGACTCCGCCTGCGGCGTCTCGATGCCCACAAAGACTTTTGTGAACCCGGCCTGCACCATCAGCGAGCGCAGTTCCGGGTCATCCGAGAGGTTCATCGATGCTTCCGTGAAGAAGCCCATCTTCGGGTTCGTGCGCCGTCGCCACGCGATCATCTCGTGCAGCAACGCCTTCGTCCGCCGTTTGTCCCCGATGAAATTGTCGTCCACGATGAACACCATGTCGCGCCAGCCGCGCCGCCGTAGCACCTCAAGCTCGGCGATCACCTGCGCCGGCGATTTCGTCCGTGGCACGCGGCCGTTCATCACGATGATGTCGCAAAACTCGCAGTCAAACGGGCATCCGCGCGAAAACTGCACCGCCATCGTCACGTAATGCCGCAGGTTGATGAGATCCCAGCGCGGCAGCGGCGAGAGCGCCATGCTTGGGCGGGCCGCCGCCTGGTAAACCGGCTTCAGCTGTCCCGCCTGCAAGTCCGCCACCAGCTGCGGCATCACCTCCTCCGCTTCGCCCAGGACGAAATGCTGGATTTCCGGGAAGGCGTCATGCCCCGTGGTGAACAGCGGCCCGCCGGCCACCACCCGTTTGCCGAGTGCCGTGCATCGCGCCACGACCTCCCGCACCGACGCTTCGTGGACGATCATCGCGCTGATCATGACCACGTCCGCGCGCCGCAGATCCTCGTCTCGCAGCCGCCCGACGTTCAGGTCCACCAGCTTGAGCTGCCAGTCGCGAGGCAGGAGGGCCGCCACCGTGAGCAAACCCAGGGGCGGGAACGTGGAGCGTTTGGAAACAAACCGCAGCACGTGCTTGAAGCTCCAGAACGTGTCGGGTGTTTGCGGGCTGACGAGTAGGACTTTCATGGGAACTGAGGATTGATTCCTGTCTGAACCGAAGGCCGACCGTAATCTAGGTCCAACGGCGGCAAGCGCTAGTGAAAAATTGGCCTGGCCAGCGTCGCGCGCATCTCAGTTTCTTGGGAGCCACTTCGGAATTCAAACGGGACCCCGCCCCTGTCTTCGCATCGTTCCGGTGATTGCGGCCTGTTGGAGGCGGATGCCACCGAGCACTTGCCGGTTGTCACCCGTGTCGGCTTCGCTAACCTCCCGCGTCATGAAGCCACTGAGTTCATTGTTGCTCGGAGCAACGCTGGCCGCGTCAGTCGCGGTGCGCGCCGAGTTCAAGGCCGACGTTGCCGCCATCCGCCAGGTCGGCGCGGAGGGGAAGGGGAACACTCAGGCCGCAACCGCCTGGCAGCACCTGGCGAAGGCCGATGCAAAGGCCATCCCTGGAATCCTCGCCGCGATGGACGATGCGAACGACCTCGCCGCGAATTACCTCCGCTCCGCCGTGGACGCCATCGTGGATCGAGAGTTGGCGGCGAAGCGCGCCCTGCCGCAGGCGGACCTGGAGAAGTTCATCGCCGACAAAAAACACAACCCACGCGCGCGCCGGCTGGCCTACGAGCTGATTGCGCGCGTCTCGCCGGCCACCGGGGAGAAGCTGCTGCCCACGTTCGTGAACGATCCGAGCGTCGAGCTGCGGCGGGACGCGGTGCAGCGGCTGATTGGCGCGGCGGAGAAGGCGCTCGCGGCGCAGGACAAGGCCGCGGCGACGAAAGGCTTCGCCGACGCGCTGACCTACGCCCGCGACGAGGCGCAGATCAAGAAGATCGCGGGCGAGCTCCGGAAGCTCGGGCAGGAGGTGGACCTGCCGAGGCATTTCGGCTTCCTCACGCACTGGAAGCTCATCGGTTCGTTCGACAACGCGAAGCTCGCTGGATTCGACACTGCGTATCCGCCGGAGAAGGAGCTGAACCTTGCCGCCGAATACGACGGCAAGCTGGGCAGGGCGCGCTGGGTGGAGGTGGCCACGGCGAACGACTACGGCATGGTGGACTTCAACAGGCCCTTCGGCGACCTCAAGGGCGTGGCGGGCTACGCGTTCACGGAGTTCAACGCGGCGACGGCGCGTTCGGCGGAGCTGCGGCTGGGCTGCAAGAACGGCTGGAAAATCTGGTTCAACGGCAGGCTGGTCTTCGGCCGCGACGAGTATCATCGCGGTGCGCGCATTGACCAGTATCGGATGCCGGTCGAGCTGAAGCCGGGCAGGAACACGATCTTGGTGAAGGTCTGCCAGAACGAGGAAGTGAAGGACTGGACGAAGGAATGGGAGTTCCAGCTCCGCGTGTGCGATGCAAGCGGCACGGCGATCCTGGCGAAGGACAGGCTGCCGACGCCGAAGGCGGCGACCAACGCCAAAGCAGATTCGAAGAAAGGTTCCAAGTAATGAAAACCGTTCTGATTGCCGTCTGTCTCGCCACCGTGTGTGCGCAACTCAACGCCGCCGACTGGCTTCAGTTCCGCGGGCCGGGTGGCACCGGCATTTCGCCCGAGGCAAACCTGCCCGTGCAACTTGATGCGAAGAGCGTCACTTGGAAAATCAATCTCCCCGGGCGCGGCCTCTCCAGCCCGGTCATCGTCGGTGACCGTGTGTTCGTGACGGCGGCGAGCGGCACGGAGAGCGACCGGTTGCACGTCATCTGTTTCCGGGCGGCCGACGGGAGCAAGGTCTGGGAGCGGCAGTTCTGGGCCACGGGCCGCACGATGTCGCACCCCAAGACGAGCGTCGCGGCCAACACGCCGTGCAGCGATGGCAGGCGGCTGTTCTGCCTGTTCTCTTCGAACGACCTTCTCTGCCTCGACCTTGATGGCAACGTGCTCTGGCTGCGCGGGCTGACGCGCGATTATCCGAACGCGAGCAACAGCCTCGGCATGGCGGCGTCGCCAGTCGTCGTGGGCGACACGCTGGTGGTGCCCGTGGAGAACGACAGCGAATCCTTCACGATGGGCGTGGACGTGGTGACGGGCGCGAACCGCTGGAAGCGTGACCGTCCCAAGCTCGCGTGTTGGACCACGCCGGTCGTCGTGCCTGACGCGAAGTCCGGAGCGCCCGTCGTCGTGCTGCAATCCGGCCCCGGCCTCAGCGCGGTGGATGTGCGGACGGGCCAGGAGGCGTGGTATTACACCGACGGGGCCTCGACGATGTCGTCGGGCGTTTTCAGCGGCGGCGTGCTGTATGCGCCGTCGAAAGGCATGGTGGCGATGAAGCCCGGCGCGGCGGGGGTGCATCCGGAGGTCCTCTGGCACAACAACCAGCTCACGCCCTCCACGGCCAGCCCGGTTGTGCTGGCCGGACGGGTGTTCACCCTCAACAGCGCCGGCATCCTGAGCTGCGGCGACATCAAGGACGGCAGGCGCCTCTGGCAGCTCCGGACCACCGGGCCGCACAGCGCCACGCCCGTCGGTTTCGGGAAACACCTCGTGCTCGTGAACGAAAAGGGCCTTGTCCAGATCGTGAACACCGGCGCGCCCGAAGGGGAAATCGTCAGCAAGCTCGACCTGGCCGACACGATCATCGGCACGCCGAGCATCGGCGCGGGCGCGCTCTTCATCCGCAGCGACAAGGCGCTGGTGAAGCTGGGCGGGTCGTGACCTCCGGAGCTGATCCGGAACGATGCATTTGAAATCGGAGCGCCCGCTCAACGCAGAGGCGCAGCGCGGCTCTGGCCGCAACCAAAGCGGCCCGATGACCCGCTTCAACGCAAAGGGCGCAGAGACCGCAGAGAGGCGCGGAGAAGCGACCGGCGAAGCACACTGAAAGGTGAACGCAAACGGGTTGGCCCAACTCTGCGTCCCTTCGCGTTCTCTGCGTCTCTGCGTTAAAGGCAACGCCAGCTTCAACTGCATCGTTCCGGCTGAAGGCTTTTTGTTTGCCGTAAATCCCGCGTCTCTCTAGCGTCGCCCTCGCTGCAGGCCGGACAAACCCAACCCCGGCCCTCCGTGGCGACCCTTGCTATGAACCACAAACCGCTGACGACATCTGAACTGGCTGAACTGACCGCCGGACTTCACCGCCTTTCCCGGAACCTCTGGTGGACCTGGAACCAGGAGCCGCAGGAAATTTTCCATGATCTTTCGCCGCGCGGCTGGACGAACCTCTACCACAACGCCGTCGCCGTCCTGCACGAGGTCTCCGATTACGAGCTGCGGATGCGGCTGCAGGAGCCGGAGTTCGCCGACCGCGTGCGCACGGTGCTCAAGAACTTCGATGCCTACCTGAACAACAAGGACACCTGGTGTGCGCAGAACGCGCCGGATCTGCTGAAGAACCCCGTCGCCTATTTCAGCGCGGAGTTCGGCTTCCACGAGACGCTGCCCATCGCGGCGGGCGGCCTGGGCATGCTCGCCGGCGACCACGCCAAGGCCGCGAGTGACCTTGGCCTCGGTTTCGTCGGCATCACGCTTTTCTATCGTGAGGGTTACTTCCAGCAGACCGTCAATGCGGACAACTGGCAGACGGAGTTTTATGCGCATCTCAAGCCGCAGAACCTCCCCATCGAGCCCGTCCTCAACGCGAACGGCGAGCCGCTCGTCTGCTCGGTGAAGATCGCCGCCAGCACCGTGAGCTTCAAGGCGTGGCGCGCGAACGTGGGCCGCTGCCCGGTGTATCTGCTGGATGCGAACATGCCGGAGAACGAGCCGCACCAGCGCGACCTCACGCTGCGCGTTTACGGCGGCGACAGCACGACCCGCGTGATGCAGGAGATTCTTCTCGGTGTCGGCGGCGTCCGCCTGCTCCGCGAACTGGGCCTGCAACCCTCGACCTTCCACATGAACGAGGGCCACGCGGCCTTCCTCACGCTGGAGCTGGCTCGCGAAAAAATGGCCGAGGGCAAGGCCTTCGCCCAGGCGTGGGCGGAGACCAGGCGGCAGTGCCTCTTCACCACGCACACGCCGGTCGAGGCCGGCCATGATCGTTTCAGCGCGGACCTGATGGGCTTCACCGCCAACAAATTCTCCACGAACCTCAAGCTCTCCCATCAGGAGCTGATGGGCCTGGGCCGCGTGAACTCGATCGACGAGCGCGAGCCGTTCTGCATGACCGTGCTGGCGCTCAAGGGCTCCCGGGCCGCCAACGGCGTGAGCGAGCTTCACGGCGCGGTGAGCCGCGAGATGTGGCAGTGCCTTTATCCCGGCAAGCCGGTGGACGAGGTCCCTATCGGCCACGTCACCAACGGCATTCACGTCGCCGGCTGGATGAAGGGCACCGTCCGCCGCTTCTGGCGCAACAAACTCAGCGTCGCCCACGCGAACCCGGACACCTCGACCACCGAGACGACGCGTTTCTGGAAGAGCAAGCCCTCGATTGACTGGGAGCGCGAAATCAACTCGCCGGAGTTCTGGTCGCGCATGGCCGATCCCGCGTTCATCTCGGACGAGGAACTCTGGTCCCTGCGCTACCGCCTGCGCCGCGAGCTGATCGAGTTTTCCCGCCGCCGCCTGCTGCTCCAGGGCCAGCGCCTGGCACAGAGCGACTTCATCGCCTTCGACCACATGCTGAACCCGGACGCGCTGACCATTGGTTTCGCGCGCCGGTTCGCCACCTACAAGCGCGCGCCGCTCATCTTCCAGCAGTTTGAAAACATCGTGAAGCTCGCGCACGACAAGCAGCGCCCGGTGCAGTTCATCTTCGCCGGCAAGGCGCATCCGCGCGACGACGAGGGCAAGAAATTCATCCAGCACATCATCCACCTCAGCAAGTTCAGCGACCTCAAGGGCCACCTGTTCTTCATCGAGAACTACGACGTGCATGTCGCGCGCCAGATGGTTTCCGGCTGTGACGTGTGGCTGAACAACCCGCGCCGCCCGCTCGAGGCC
>JBAYGL010000035.1:0-18597 GCA_041666725.1 Limisphaerales bacterium | reverse complement strand
GGTCATGTTGGGGCGCGCTTCCGCCGGCGCGTTTGTGCGCAGGGCAACGGCGGCGGCATTGGCGGCGGCCTGCTCACGCATCCTGGCGGTCTGTTGAATCAGCGCGGTGATGACGCGCTCCGAAACACCAACGTCCCTGAGGTAAATGATTTCGTCGGCGGTGGGGCTGAGGGCGTTCGTGGACTTTTCGACGAACGCCTCCACGACCGAGCCGCCGAGCCCGGACTGGTGCAGGCGCGCGATTTCGGCGACCGGCGCTGAAACGTTCGCGGCACCCGGGTTGGGCTGCACGATGGCGGTGGGCGCGCTCACGGCGGCGACCGGCGGAGCGGGAGGATCCGGCTGCGCCGCCGGACCGGCTTGTTCCTGACAGCCAGCGAGCAACGCCGCGCCGGCTGTCAGGGCGAGTGTGGGGAGAAAACGGCCAAGGGTGGTTTTCATTGTCAAAAAGCCGCGCCCGGCACTGCGGCTGGGCGCGGCTGCTCAAGTTCAAGTTTTCCGGACTGAGTCACAGGGGCCGGCCACACAAGGTGATCGGCCAGCCTCATGGACTTGATAAGTGTGCGTAGTATTCAGGGCGGTCGGAGGCGACGGACGGAGGCGCGCGGTTTCTGGTTGAATGTGCCGGACGGCGGAAGATACTTCGCGCGCATTCGACACAGCCAGACCAAGCAGCGGGCAGAAGCGCGCGCATGAGCCAAGAGCCGTATCTGAAAAGTCCCTGCGCCCACTGCAAGGGGCGCATCTCTTTCCCCGCCAGTGCGCGAGGAATGGCGGTGGCGTGCCCGCACTGCGGCCAGCAGACGGTGCTGAACGCCGCCACCGAATCCACGACGCCCGACGCAGCCGCGCCGGCAGGATACTCCGACCCCGCCCCGCAACCCAGGCCCGTCGCGGCAAAACCCCTCTCCCCCCTGCAACAGGCCGCCCGCGCCGCCGCCCGCGTCGCAAGCTCTCCAACCAAGCCCGCACCTTCAAGACTCGCCGCAAAGCTCGCGGAGAAAAAGCCCGCTGCAGCACCTGCACAGGAAACTGGCAGGGATGAAGACTCGCCCCCGGCCGCCCCGCCCCGGCGGTGTGATTTTTGCGGCACCAAGATTCCCGCGGACGCGGTCGCGTGTCCTGATTGCGGGACGGTCCCCAGCGCCAAGTCCGAGGCCCCCTCAAAGCCCAACCGGTTCCGCCGCATCGGACTTTTGATCGTCGTGGTGCTGGCGCTCGCCGCGACCTTCCGATGGGGGGCGTATTACCTCTCCGTCCGGCCCAAGCGGGGCAAGGACGGCAAGGCGGCTGTCGAGGGCGTCGAACTGCTCAACCACTCGCTTCAAAAGCAGCCGGGGACGGCGTTGCTTTTTGTTCGTGGCAGCGTCACCAACCACGCGGACGTTCCGTGGTATGACGTGAAGGTCCAATGCGAGCTGCTCGACAAGGCCGGCGCCCCCCTTGGAAAGTTCTCCGACATCAGGATGGTGCTCGATCCTCACAAACTCTTTCCGTTCAGCATTTCGGTCCTTGATCCCGACGCTGTGCGCTACACGAACATCACGGTCTCCGCCCAACGATGAATGCAACATCCTTCCCCGCTTATCGTCCGCGCCGGCTGCGGCAGCTGCCCGTGCTCAGGCGCATGGTGGCGGAAACGCAACTGGGAGCGCACCAGCTTGTGCTGCCATACTTCGCGCGTCCGGGAAAAAAGCAGCGCCGGGCCATCAGTGCCATGCCGGGCGTCTTTCAGTTGAGTGTGGATGAGTTGCTGAAGGACGCGACGGCGGCGCACGCGGCCGGCGTGCCGGCCGTCCTGATCTTCGGCATTCCGGACACAAAGGACGAGAAGGCGACCGGTGCCTATGCGTCGAACGGAATTGTCCAGCAGGCCGTTCGCGCGCTGAAGAAGGAGCTGCCCGGCCTGCTGGTCATCACGGACGTCTGCCTCTGCGAATACATGAGCCATGGTCATTGCGGCCTGGTGCATCGCGCGGCGGGCAAGGTGCTGAACGATCCAACTCTGAAACTGCTGGCCCGCACCGCCGTGAGCCATGCAGAGGCCGGCGCGGATGTCATCGCCCCGAGCGACATGATGGACGGGCGCGTGCGGGCGATCCGCACCGCGCTGGACGCGGCCGGTTTCCAGGACGCGCCGATCCTCGCCTACGCCGCCAAGTATGCGTCGGCTTTCTACGGTCCGTTCCGCGAGGCGGCGGAGTCCGCACCGCAGTTCGGCGACCGCCGCAGTTACCAGATGAACCCGGCCAACGCCGAGGAGGCTCTGCGCGAGGTGGCGCTCGACATCGCCGAGGGCGCGGACATGGTGATGGTCAAGCCCGCGCTGGCCTACCTCGACATCCTGCACAGGGTGAAGGCCACCTTCGGCTATCCCACGGCGGCCTACGCCGTGAGCGCCGAATATTCCATGATCAAGGCGGCGGCGGCAAAGGGCTGGATTGACGAACGCGCGATGACGCTGGAATCGCTGCTGGGAATGCGCCGCGCGGGAGCGGACATCATCATCACCTACTCCGCAAAGGAAGTCTGCGACTGGTTGAAGGGCTGAGGTGGAATTCCAGCGAGGGCGATTACTGCGCCGGGCTTCCGCCGAAAAAGACCCCGTAAACCAGGATGCCGATGATGGCCAGGACGATCACTGCGCCGACGATGATGAACACCAGGGTGATCTTGTTGCTCTTCTTCTTGAACGGCGAGTTCTTGTGAAAAGAGGTGATTTTCTGAGTGCCCTGCTCGAGCTCGTTCAACTTGACGCCCTGCGGGAGCACTGCGGTCTTGTCCAGCATCCTCTTCCCCGAGGCTCCCGTGGGCGCGGAGGCCTCCAGGCGGGCTTCGATGGAGCCGAAACGAACGGTCTGGCCCACTTGCAGGGCCTGCTCGGAGATCTGCTCGCCGTTGACGAAAGTGCCGTTGGTCGAGTCGAGATCCTTCACCACCACATCGTTGCCCCTGAGCAGAATCTCGCAGTGATGGCTCGACACGGAGGGGGCCGGTATCTGGAAATTATTGTCCTCCAACCGACCGACCGTGGAGCGTTCCGCCTTCAACTCGAAGGATCGCCCGGTGAATCCTTCGGTTAGTAAGACAAGTCTCGGCATAGTCGTTTGGTCTGCACGCCATTATTGTCAGGGAGAAAACCAAGTCAAACCGTTTTCCTGCAACCGGTTTTGTAACGGCACGGCAAATCACCCGCCGAATGGGCGCATGTTTTGGGTTTTCAGGCGCGCCCAACCAGCTAGACTCCACACCACAAGCCCCAATCCGAAGCCTCAACCCAGCCTGCTTGCCGTCAAAAACACATCGTTCCCCGCAAACCAAACTCAATCCAATGGACATCCCGTTGCTCCAACCCAAGACTCCTCCGAAGCCATGAACCCCAAACTCCTGCTCATCATCTCCCTGGCCATCAACGTCGCGCTCGGCGCGGCGTTGATGAAGCAGCAACCGCCCGCCGGACCGCCTCAGACCGCGCCTCTCGCGGCGAAGCCGGAACCTCAAAAACCCGCCGCCGCTCCCGCCGTCAAAACCCGCACCGTCACGCAGATCGTCACGAACTCCGTCGCGCAGAAGTTCGACTGGAGCCGCGTCGAATCCGACGACTACCGCAAATACATCGCCAACCTGCGCAGCATCGGCTGCCCCGAGGAAACCATCCGCGACATCATCACCGCCGACGTCAACAAGCTCTACGAGAGCAAGCGCAAGGCGCTCGCCGGCCCTAAGAAGAAATTCGAGTTCTGGAAGCCCGGCGCGCTGATGGGCGCGGCCATTGACCCCGAGCGCACCGAGAAGGAGCGCGCCCTCAACAAGGAGAAGCGCGTCCTGCTCACCGACCTGCTTGGCTCCGCGCCCGACGACAAGCCCGACCTGCTCGCCAGCACCGCCACACAACTCGAGGCGATGTTCGATTTCCTTCCCGCCGAGAAACGCGGCAAGGTCTTCGAGTTGATGCAGGACATGCAGACCAGGATGCAGAAGGTCATGAAAGGCGGCGCGCCCGACGCCGAGGACCTGCGCAAGATGATGAAGGAGTCCGAGACGGCCATCGCCGGGGTGCTCACCCCGGAGGAGATGCTCGATTACAACCTCCGCTTTTCCATGACCGCGAACATGATGCGGATGCAGCTCGCCGGCTTCGAGCCGACCGAGCAGGAGTTCCTCGATCTCTTCAACAAACGCAAAGCCTACGATGACGAATTTGGCGGAGCCTTCGGGGCCGGCCTGAATCTTAAAGGCGAGGAGAAGGCGAAGCAGGATGCCGCCAAGAAGGCCCTCGATGACGACATCAAGGCCCAGCTCGGCGATGCCCGCTACGCCGACTACAAGCGCGGCGAAGACTACGCCTACCAGGCCATGTATCGCGCCGCCGACCGCGAGGGGCTGGGCAAGGAAGCCGCTGTGAAGGCCTATGACATGAAGAAGGCCGCCGAGGACCAGGCCAAGCAAATCCGGGCCGACAAAAGCCTCTCCGCCGACCAGCGCACCGCCGCCCTTCGTGCCGTGCGCGACGAGACGGAGCGCTCCGTGAAAAACGTGTTCGGCGAGAAGGGCTTCTCCAGCTACGAGCGCAACAACGGCACCTTCTGGCTCAAGGGCATCGCCCCTGATGCTCCCGCCCCCACGAAGCAGCCGTGATGCAGATCACACCTCAGCCTGCCTGGCTCAACTCGCAGAGAACTTCGTCTCCGCCGGGGAGACGCCGCCAGATTTCCGCACGCCGCGCCCGACGTTCGCCGCAAGGTGTTCGCCAAGCTTGAAGAGTGTTTCCTCCTGTCCCGATGCTCCAATCTCGGCGGCGATCTCCGATGCCGTAAATGACTGGCCCCGGTTCGCGGCAAGGAGTGCCGTGAGTCTGGCCTGCAGCGCGAGGACCGCGCCCGCCGCCTTCTTCCCCGCCTCGACTCCGGGCTGGTGGTAGGCGTTGATGTTGATCAGCGAGGCGTAAAAACCCACGGCGCGCTCGAACAACGCGATGAGCACGCCAATGGCAAAAGGCGTGACTTCCTGAATCGTGATCGTGATGGATTCGCGCCCGTTTTCGTAAAGCGCCTGCCGCGTGCCGAGCAGAAATCCGGCGAGGAAGTCGCCGCTGGTCGTGCCCGGCTCGACCAGGATGCTGTCGCCCCTGCGGTCGGCGAGCACCTCGATGAAGGTCACGAAAAAATTCAGCACGCCCTCGCGGAGCTGCTGCACGTAGGCGTGCTGGTCGGTGGAGCCTTTGTTGCCATAAACGGCGAGGCCCTGGTTCACGACCTTCCCGTCGAGATCGCGTTCCTTGCCGAGCGATTCCATCAGAAGCTGCTGGAGATATTTGGAGAACAGTTCCAGCCGGTCCTTGTAGGGCAGCACCACCATGTCCTTCGCACCGCGACCGCCGCCGGCGTAATGCCACATCAGGGCGAGCTGCGCGGCCGGGTTCTTCGCCACGTCGGGGATGCGCGTCAGGTCATCACACGTCCGTGCGCCCGTGAGCAGCTCGCGGATCGGAATGCCCTGCAACGCGGCGGGCAGCAGGCCGACGGCGGAAAGCTCGCTCGTGCGGCCGCCGACCCAGTCCCACATCGGGAAGCGCCGCAGCCAGCCATGCTGCGTGGCGTATTGATCCAGCTCGCTCCCGACGCCGGTGACGGCGACGGCGTGTTTCTCGAAGCGCAGGCCGCCGCGTTCGTAGGCGGCCCTGGCTTCGAGCATTCCGTTGCGCGTCTCCTTCGTGCCGCCGGATTTGGAAATAACGACGGCAAGGGTGCGATCCAAATCACCGCCGATGGCGGCCATCACCTTGTCCATGCCGTCCGGATCGGTGTTGTCGAAGAAGTGGACCGTAAGCTTGTCGTCCGCCGGACGGCCAAGCGCGTGCGCGACGAACTGCGGCCCCAGCGCCGAGCCGCCGATGCCGATGACCAGCAGCCGCTTGAACGGCCCGCCCGTGCCGCGCACCTGCGCACCGACGTGGACCTCCGCCACAAATTGTTCCAGCGCCACCAGGGTTTGCTCGATCTCTTTTGAAATTTCCGGCGCCGGCGCAAGCGCGGGGTTGCGCAGCCAGTAGTGGCCCACCATGCGCTTCTCGTCGGGATTTGCGATCGCGCCCTTTTCCAGCGCCGCCATCGCGGCGAAGGCCGCGTCCATCTTCGGCTGCATCCGGGCCATGAAGTCCCCGTCGAAATTCATCCGGCTGAGATCCAGCGCGAGGCCGATGGAAGGGAACGAGGTGTGGTGTTTCTGGAAACGCTGCCAGAGCTGTTCGGGAGTGAAACTCATAACGACGGTCAGATTAAGCGGGCGGGCGCGGCGCTTGCAGCAAGGAAATCGTCCGCACGAGATGAGCTGTTCAGCCGGAAGCACGGGGACACAACCGGGGTGCGGTGTTCACGCCACAGAAGTCGGGCCGGAACGTGAGCTTGAATGACAACGGTCAACACGCGCACTCCTGCCATCTGAAAGCCGCGCCGCCGGCACTGCGGCTCAGGAGCCGCGTCCGTGGCGGAACAACAACGCCGCCGCCAACAACGCGAGACCGGCCCCGAGCATCGCCGCCTGACTCCAGCCCGGCGCGACCGGAACCGGGTCGGCACCGGTGGTGGGTTGCGGACGGATCGTCACCGTCTCCGGCGCGGAGGCCGGGTTTGTGGGCGGCATCCGGACCGGGGTGACTGGCTCCTTCGCGGATTGCGCGGCTGCGGCAAGTTCCTTTTCCCAGTTCACGTTGAGCAACAAATCCCAGCCGGGATTCTGGCGTTTCACCTGACAGGAGCACGCGCCGAGGAGGAAGAGGCAGGCCTCCTCGATTTCCGCATCACCGAAATCCGCGGCAGGCCACGCGCCGAGAACGCGTCCGCGGCCGAATACGGCGGCAAGCCAGGGGCCGCCGGTCAAGCCATCCGCTGGCTTCGGGCCGGCGAGCATCTTGAGGAGGAGGGCTTCCGCCGGAGCGCCAGTCTCTGGCCCGGCATCTGGCTGCGTGGCCTTGGAACGCGCCTGGTCGGAGACCGGCGATCCGGGGACGCGCAGCAGCGAGAACTTCACGCGCAGTGCGGGGCCCGGGCCGAGCTTGCTGTCCGGGTCGTTCGGGTCAATGCGCTGGAGAATGGCGACCTGCTCCAGATACCGCAGGCGCTTCTCGACGCGGGCGGCGATGGCGTCGTCCTCCGTCTTGTTGCCGGACCCGACAAGCACCCACACGACGGATTCGCCGGCGAGAATGCGACGGGAGATTTCGCGACGCGCGGGCGAGTCAGTCAGCTCGGCGAGGCTCGCGGGCGTGAGCGCGCCGGTCCAGACGACGGGTGACTTCGCCTCCCCGGGACGCGGAAAAAGGAGGCGGGCTTCGGTGCCGGGCTTCGCATCCAGGTTCACCGGCATCACGGTGCCGAGGTTGCGGAAGAAGTCGGCCAGCTTGCCGTCCTGCAGGGCGGTGGCGGGAAATTCGAGGCGGTAGTTGTCGGGCACCCAGTTATCCAGGCCGTAGCGGAAGACGGGCACGGTGCAGGCGTTCGTCGTGAAGGGCAGACAAAGCCACGCGCCGGCACAGGCGAACGACGCCATCATCATGAACAGGCACCTTCGGATCGGAGTCACGGGCGCGAACCGTAGCCCGGAACGGCTGCCTGCGGCAACGATTTCAGGGAAGGCGAGGCTTCAGATCACGACCGTGGAGGGATACTCGAAGCGCGAGGCGACGTCGTATATCTCGCGGCAGCGGTCGCAAATCCCCTGTTCCGGCGTCCAGGCGGGGAACTGCCGCGCGATGGCCTCGGTGGACTTGGCGTCGAGCAGCACCTCGGGATCCGCCCAGGTGAAGGTCGGGAACTTGCAGAGCGGACAGGGCGATCCGGGGAGGGGACGGAGCGCATGCTGCAAGTCACGCGGGTCGCTGGCCAGCGCGAGCAATTCCGCATGTTGCGGGGTGTCATTGTTCCAGAGGCGAGCGAAGACATCTCGCCGCTGTTCCTCCGGCCAGAAGCTGTAGGCGCTGTTGAACACCTGCTCGTGCTGCTCCTGCATTGTCGAGACAGGGCGGCCGGCGCGGGAGAGACGTCCGTCAATGGTGGCATCCCACAGCAGCCGGTATCGCTCGCGCACCAGGCGTTGCGGCGTCGCAACCGGACCGGTGAGCCGCAGATCGGGCGAGTAGCCGAACGCCGGATTGAGCATGTCGCTCAGGTGCGTGAATTCGTGATGCAGCAGCACGGTCACGGCGGCATCGCTCTCGAAGCGCTCGGCGCGCAGGGCCACCACGCCGTTCCGGCAGCCGTCCTCACGCACAAACAGCTCGGCACCTTCATCCTTGCGGGCGATGGCCCGCCGCCACACCAGCAGGTCAAGATGGGCCTGCAGCAGGGGAAACTCCTTCATCATGCCCAGAAGCAGCCGCTCCAAACCCCACTCGCGAAACCAGGTGAGGTGACACCGGTGAAAGTGCGCGTTCCTCTCGTCAAGGTCCGGCACGCTGTAGCACCGTTCGCGTTCGGTCTGAAACCCGCGCACCTGGGCAGCCGTCACACCTGCCCGACGCCCGGAAGCGCACAGAAAAGCCGTGGCCTCCACCAGATCTTCGTCGTAGCTCAGTCGCATGATGTGGTGTCCGGCGGGATTTGATGCCGATGCTAGGTCTTGATGACGGAGTCGTATTCCTTGTCCACGAAAGCCTGCATGGTCTCGGTGCGGACGTTCCCGAGCGCGGCCAGCTCGGTGAGCAGGTGCAGAATGCGCTGCTCGTTGTCGGCGCGCAGGACCAGCACCCCATCACACTGGCCTATCGTCCAATACTGACCTTCAACGGTGACGCCGGACTTTTCCGCGAGGGCGTCGAACTTGTGCGCGCGGGCGGTGGATTGCTTGATGTTTTTGGCTCCCTTGTCGGTGAAACGGAGCAGGGTGATGTAGCGGGCCATGGTATTTCCTTTGGTTGAGGGACTGTCAGACTGGTTCAGTGAGAGCGGGCTGGGTGGCGCCGGGGAGCGTGCCGGCGAGGCCGCAGGAATCGCAGAGGCGCTCGGCAGCGTCGTCCACCGGGCGGAGCGCAAGATCATCGTTGCCGGGCGGAACGCCGCAGTGGAGGCATTCCATGCGAATGAAATCTCCGGTGAAACGGGCAAGGGCACCCAGCGCGGAATCTCCCGCCATCCGCCCCAGCCGCAACGCAAACGCCGGGGCCCACCGGCCGAGATGCTCGCGCAGGAACTTCCGCTGGGCATCGCGGATGACCTCGATCTGGTCCGCGTCGAACTGGTGTTCGAGCGCGTAAGCCTCATGGGCGGCGAGCACGCTGAGGAACTCCAGCTGGATGCTGATGTGATCGATGCGTTCGCCCGCGTCTGCGGCAAGTTCAAGGCCGAACGCGGCATAGAACGCCCCGAGATCGGAGAGGCGGTGGGGCTGGAAAAGCGGATCCGCGTTGAGGTCGCGATACTCGATCTCGTTGAGCGGGCAGTCACCCCGGACGGTGTGACCGAAGCAGAGGGCGTAATCGGAGGCGAAGGTCTCGTAGTCGTCGCGCACGAGGGCGGCGAGCAACCGGGGCGCGGAGATGGACAACGGCTCCCAGTTCAGGGCGTGAACGGCATCGGAAAAAGCCGTGCGGAAATCCGCGTGCTGCATTGCGTCCCAGTTCGTCCGTTCCGTTCCCTCGTAGGCCCTGGCAAGCATCCGATGCAGGAAACAGCGGGCGATGGTGTGATCCAAGGAGGATTGAAGCGTGGTCGTGACCGGCTGGATCAGCTTCGCTTCACCCGGCCCTCCAACCTCCGGAGCGACGACGGGAGGCGATGCCTCGTGAACCGGCGCTCCCGCAGACTCCGCCGCGCGGTAATTCCCGAACACCGACTTTCGCACGGCGGGCTGGGTCGGGCAGCCGGCGGCGAGGTTTTTCAGTTCGGTGGCCATGCGCGGGGTCAGATGGAGTTGGCGTGCTTGTCAGGACGGACATGGAACGGCTCTTCGACCTTGGTTTCAACTATCTTCGTTCCGTCCTTCGCATAGCCGATGACGGTGTCGTCATACATCGTGAACTTTTTGCCGCGAATCTCGGTCTCGAAAACCTTCGGACCCTCCTTGATTTCGTAGCGCGCGCAGATGCGGCTGTCCTTGCCAAAGAGCTGGAGCACGGCAAGCAGCTCGCGGTCAGGCAGGGCGTAGCGCTCGACGGCGGCATCCACACCGGGACCGAACATCTGCTTGAGATACGGGCGCGGCACCCAGCGCGGCGGAATGTAGTAGCCGTTGGGCTCCGTGCCGAACTGGGGGTAGAGCGGCAGCGCGACCTTGGCCACATGGACGAGGTAATAAATCGGATTGAAACGGTCTTCCTTCCAGGTGCCGGTCTGATTGACCTGCACCAGGCCCTGGAGGCGGATGTGGCCGACGCACGCAGCCATGCAGCGCGTCTGCATCGGCAGGCCGCTGCCCTGCTGGTCATGGCCTTCGACACGCGGGAAGCAGCCGATGCACTTCTCACTCGTGCGAGTGGTGCCGCGATAATACGTCTTCTTGTAAGGGCAGGCCTCCATGCACTTGCGGTAGCCGCGGCAACGCTCCTGGTCCACCAGGACGATGCCATCCTCGGGCCGCTTGTAGATCGCGTTGCGCGGGCAGGCGGCCAGGCATGCCGGGTAGCTGCAATGGTTGCAGAGCCGGGCGAGATAAAAGAACCATGTCTTGTGCTGGGGAGTGATCTCGCCCTGCTTGAAGGCCATCTGGCCGCGCCCGCTTTTTTCGCTGCCGGTGGGATTGTCCTCGAAACGGTTCGGCGCGGCCCACTCCTCGGATGTGGGCAGGTAGCCGAGCACGCGGTTCGCTCCATCGGGGCTGATGTTGTGCTTCGCCGCCTCGAACACGGTCTGGCCCTTGAACTGGCCGTAGGGCGCCTTTACATCCTGCGGCTTGCCGTTCCACGTCTGACCTCCGGGGTTGGCCTTTTCGAGCAGATCCAGCGTCTTGACGTCCCAGTGGTGCGGGTAGCCGCCGTAGGGCTTGGTTTCGACGTTGTTCCACCAGATGGCCTCCTGGCCCTTCGAGAAGGTCCAGGTGGACTTGCAGGCCATCGTGCAACTCTGGCAGCCGATGCAACGGTTGAGGTTGAAGACGAAGGCGAACTGGTTTTCGGGATACGCCGCGTCGTATGGATAATCCATCTCGCGGCCAAGCTGCCAGTTGAAGACGTTGCTCATGTGGGTTGGTGGGTTAAACGTTCAACTTCGGGACGGGGTTGCCCATGGGGTCGGTGTGTGAATGGTCGGGAGCGGCATCCTGCCCTGACTGCGCCGGACTGCCGCAACCACAGGTGCCGCGATCACAGGATGAATGCGGCCCCGCCGGCTGACCTCCGGTTGGAAAATGTGGCGCGGGCGGCGGTGGGTCCGCCTGAAGCGGCGGCACGGCGGTCCACTCAAACGGACGGCCCCAGCGGGCAAATATTTCCTGGATGCGGTCGCGGACATATTGCTCGCCGCGCTTCTCCCAGACCATGTTCATGCCCAGGTAATGCGGGTTGCGGAACATCACGAAGACCTGCTTGTGGTTGTAACCCAGCCGCATGAACTCCTCGATGAAGCACTCCGCCATGTCGTCCGTGGTGTCCTCCTCGGTCAGCATGGCGACGCCGTTCAACTCGAACGGATCCTCAAAATCAAACTCGTCTTTGGGCATGGGCTGGTTCGGTGTGGGCGCGGAACAGTCCGCGCCCGTTGGTCTTGTTCACTCCAGGCTCTGTGCGCCGCCGCCGACACCCATCGTGCCGGCCATGTATTTCATCATCGTGTCGTTCTCACCGCCCGGCGACATGCCGTCGGTGCCGCCCTTCCACACGCCCTTGCCGCCCAGGCCGCCATCCTCGGCCTTCGTGATGCGCACGAGGCATTCCTTCGGGACGGTGTTGATGGCGTGATTGTCCGCCTCGCCGCCGAAGATGAAGGTCATGCTGGTCTTCTGCTTGTGGAAGAGCGTGTCGGTCTGGTGCATCGGCATGTGCCAGTTCCGGTTGATGGATTGCTGCGAGCCGAAGCGGAAGTTCGAGATGTAGCCATCCTCCGTGAGCGACATGCCGTCAGGCCGCGTCTGCTGGGCCTTCACTGTTTTCTCGGTCGCGATGAACGAGCCGTGCTTCATCATCACCACGTGGTAGGGATAGGCCGAGTTGAACGTCACCCGGAGCATGCAGCGGCTCACCTTGTAGAAGGGATCGCTCGGCGTCGCCCCGAGATACGGGCGGTCGGCGGGATTCGCGTCCACGTAAACATAGTCGCCGTCCTTGAGTCCAAGGTCCCTGGCGGCTGCGGGGTTGAGGTGGATCTGGTGCTCGCTGACATTGGGGAGCCGCTTGTCGATGCGATACGGGTCGCCAAAGTTCGAGTTCCAGATGAGGTGCCAGTCCACGTTGGCCCACGACGAGTGGACGGAGTGGCGCGACTTGGGCGTGAGGCAGTAGAAGTGGAAGCCTTTCTCCCAGAGAAAATTCTTCGTCCCCTTCACCTTGCTCCAGGGCATCTTGACGTTGCGCACGGTGCGGTCGTCCCAATGCTCGGCCGTGAGCGCGATGCCATAGTCGTTCGGCCGCACGAGCGGGTTTGAACTGACGATGACGTTGGGCAGATACGGCGTCGCCTCCGGGCCCTCGCGGTGGACGATGAAGTTTTCGCCGCAATCAATGGCCGTCGGATCATCGCTGTAGCTGTGGAGCCGTCCGGTGTCCGTGTAGAACGGGTAGTTGTCGTTGATCTGCTCGTAGAAGGGCACGCGCGGATAGGTGCGGAAGAGCATCAGCGCCGCGCCCGGCGGGCCATACTTGCCGGCCATGATGTCGTCCACCTGGTAGCCTGCGGTGGTCGTGCAACTGTCCAGCAGCCTTTGCAAATACACCTTCCGCTGCCCCTTGTGCTCAAAGTGGAAGTAATCCGTGAACCGTTTGTCGCCCGTCACCTTCGCCAGCCCGTTGGCGATTCCGGCGAGGATGGTCAGGTCGTCCTTCGAATCATAGATCGGCTTGATGCCGCCCTTCCAAATCTGAAGGAAGGGATTCGAGCAGCTTGCGGTGACTTCCAGGTCCTGGAACTCGACCCAGGAATTCGCCGGCAGGCCGAAGTCCGAGTATTCCACCGAGCCGGTCATCTGCACCTCCTGCGCCACGATGAGCTCGACCTTGGGCAGCACGTTCTTGATGGTGCCGTAGGCCCACTTGGCGTTGTTGATGAGGTTGACGTTGGTGTAGAAAATCGCCTTGGTCGGCGACGGCATGTGGGTCTTGCCCGTGAAAACCTTCCGGCCTTCCTTGGGAGTGTTCACGATGAGCGGGATGTCGCCGTGGTTCCAATACGCCGGCTCCTCATCCTTCGTGTAGGCGTGGGCCTCGATGCCGCGCCCGTGGGCCGATGCGTCGAGATTCGGATGGAAAGGGTCTTCGGCCACCCAGCCCTTGAAGCCCGGCCCGGTGAGCTTGCTGCCCTGGAACAGGGCCGCCTTGTAGTTGCCGGCCCAGCCGTGACAGCCCGCGCCCTTCTTGCCAATGTTGCCGGTGAGCATCACGGGCAGATACGCCGCGCGGTTCGCCTCGGTGGCGTGGAACCAGTGGTTGATGCCCTCGCCCTGGTTGATGGACACCGGCTTGATGGTCGCGATGTCCTTCGCAAGCTGCACGATGAGTTCCTTGGGTGCGGAGGTCATCTCACTCACGCTGCTGACGTCGTAGTCCTGAAGGTGGACGCGGTAGAGGGTCCATGCGGTGGCCACCTCGACCTCCGATCCGTCACAAAGCCGCACCTTCCCCTTGAAGTCGAGCTTCGGGTCGATGCCGGTCTTGGTCAGCGTCCCGCCCACCATGTCCCGCGTGAGCGCCCTGGCTGAATTCGTCTTCGCATCCCACACCACGTAATCGCCGAGCTTCTTGTGCTGCTCATCGGTGATGCCCTGCACCTTCTTGGACGGCCCGTCGGCGGACAGGGTGCTGGCGTAGTTCGGGAACACGTCGCCCGCGCGCAGCCGCTTCAAATTGTCCGTGCGCACCAGCAGCGGGAAGTCCGTGAACGCCTTCACGAACGCCTCGTCATACCAGTTGTTGTCCATCATCACGCGGGTGACGCCCAGCCAGAGCGCCGCATCGGTGGAAGGCCGCACGGGCACCCAGTAATCGCACTTGGTCGAGGGCGCGCCGTATTCGGGAGCGATGATGACGATCTTGGCCCCGCGCTCCATGCACTCGATGAACCAGTGGGCATCCGTGATTTTGTTCTCCACCAGGTTCTTCCCGTTCATGATGATGAGCTTGGAAGAACGGAGGTCGTTGAAGTCGCACTCCGAATTCTGCAAACCGTGAACCCAGGGCTGGCCGGGGGCCTGGTCGCCGTGCCACGTGTAGTTCGACCAGTTGCGTCCCCCCTTCGAATCCTCGGGTTTCACCCCGCGCACGTGAACGTCCAGCAGGGCCATGGAGTTGCTCAGCCGATACATCCCGTATTTGCCGAGCACGCCGAGCAATCCCATGCCGCCACGGAACTTCAACGTCCGCGTCCCGGCGCCATCCATCACCTTGATCATCTCCTGCGGGTAGCCCTGCTCGGCGAGCAGCTTCGCACCCTCCTCGCCGCTGTAACGGGTGGCGATGGCCTTCGCGCCCCTGGCAATGTAGGAGAACGCATCGTCCCAGGAAATCTTGTCCAGCTTGTCCGTGCCGCGCGAATCAAACTTGTATTTGGTGCGCAGCTCGGGGGTCAGGTAGGGAAAGCCATCGTCGGCCCACCGCTTCCATCCGCGACGCACGACGGGGTGCTTGAGGCGATACGGCCCATACACGATGCGGTGAAACGTGTAGCCCTTCGCGCAGTGGCGGTTGCCCCAGTTGGCCGACGCCTTGTTGCCGTAGATGTCCGAGTAGGTGCCCACGTCGAACTGCTCGCCCATGCGCACGATGACGCCGTTGCGGACGTGCGCCGTGACGCGGCAGTTGTGCGTGTCGTTGGGAGCGCAGACCCACGAGAACGTGCGGTCGTAGGCGTATTGGTTGCGGTAGAGCTTCTCCCAGTCGCGGTTCGGATAGGCCGCGAGCGGGTTGGCAAAGGGATCCGGCCCCGCGGCCTGGAGAAACCGCAGGGGAAACATCTGCGCGGCCGCGATGCCCGCGCCAAACAGCCCGCTGCGTTGGATGAAGTTGCGTCGTGAGAGGTTGCCGGTGCTCATGGCTGGAGGGTTGTGGTGTTGTCTCGGATCAGGGGGCGAGGGTGAGGTGATACCAGTTGCTCACGACCTTGCGGCCGTTGCGGTCGCGCTGCTCGCCGTTCCACACGGCGAAGGCCACCGGCACTGACTTGCCGGCGACGAACTTCACGTCATTTTTGTCGCGCGAACTCAGCTCGCGGGTGATCAGGACATTCCAGTGACCGCTGCGCCAGATGCCGTTTCCCTGGACATTCTGACCGGACGGCGGCTGCGGGGCGAAGGAGCCGAAGCCATGCGCGTTCGCATCCTCCACCGAGCTTGTGATCTTCGTGCGCGCCTGAAGGTTCCCGGCGGCGTCGGCGGTGCGGTAACTCGTGTTGAAATAGGTGTCCACATGCATCGCCGGATTCACCGTGTCCACATCAGGACGCGCCCCCGACACGGCCTGCTGCCAGCCGGCCTTCCACATCCAGATGTTCACGGGGTTCTCGGCGTCACCCATGCCGAGAAACGGCGTGGTGCCCTTCATGGACCACTGGAGGGCGATGGCGTCCTGAAAATCCTCAACCCGCACCGGCGCGCCGTTGGCGATGTCATCCTTCCATTGGAGCAGGATCGCCAGCCGGCTGCCGTCGTGGAGCGCGACAACATTGACGGCGGGAATCGGATACGGCTCCGGCCACAACGGGTTTACCGGCACGCGCACCCCGTCAAACCTCTCCCACGCCGGGTCGATAGGTGATGTGGGCAGCTTGCGGACCCGCTCCGCGCGGAGGGCCGTGTCCGTGACGCGGAGAAGATCGTTCACCTGCGCGTCAGACCGGCGCAGGGACTGGACATATTGCACCAACGACCACCGGTCGGCGGGCTTGAGCACCTCGTCTGGAAAGCCGAGCATCGGCGTGCCCGCCATGCCGTTGGCGATGCGCTGGTAAATATCTCGTCCGGTGGAGCCGCCCCGGAACGATCCGATGGTGAAGTCGCGCGGAACCAGAGGCAGGCCGAGCGAGTCCTTCAATGCGGCGGCGGCGGGGCCGTCACCCACGCCCGTTTCGCCATGGCAGCTGATGCACTGGAGCTTCACATACAGCTCCTTTCCGCGCACAAGGGCCTCGACGGTGACGCCCGGCTCCGGCGGCACGACAATCGACGGCTTTTGAGCGCCGGATTTGACCGCCTCCTCGAACTTGTTCACGCGCCGTCCGCCCACAACGGTTGCGGTGAGCGACTTGATGTATTGCACCACGTCGTGTCGCTGACTCTCCGGCAGATACACAAATCCGGGCATCGAACTGCCGGGCATGCCGCGCGTGATGACCTGAAACAAATCCTCGTCACCGGGCAGCGATCCCGCCGGCGTGGACTGCACCTTGAACAGGCCGAGGTTGAAGTTGCGCGGCCGGGGGTAGAGCCAGACCGTGGCGGGCCCGTTGCCATCGCCGTTCACGCCGTGGCACGCAGCGCAGTGCTGCTCATAAACAGCCTTGCCCGGGAGCACCGCCGGTTCGGCACCGGACACGATGGATGCGAAGCCAAGCCCCGCACCCAGCGTCACGGCGAACACGCTGGACGCGACACACCGGCGGTTTGAACACTCTGTCATGGCGGACTCCTCTCTGACGGCGCTTCTCGATCGGCTCAGTGATTCTGCTGGCTTCATGGGGCGCATCATGTGCCTGCCAGCGACGAGTCCGTCAGCCCTTGCCTTGCCCAAGGCTGAACATGAATTGACCGGTCTCGAAAACACCGGCTGCTGATCGCTCTCCAGAGCACAACAACTCCGCCCCGTGAACCGAAGTGGAGGAGTGCGGACGTGGGTGCCCGGCCCCCCCCCCCAGGTGCCTCCCGTTAAGAGGCGTGGTCAATTGTCCCGGTCTTGTTGAGCGGGATGGTTCGCTAAACCAAGCCAACGGTGCTGCGATGCTGTTAACCGCAGCCTTCAACTGCTGCTCGTTCCTGCGCTGGCCTTCAATCCTCGTTTGTGATGCGATCCGGTCGCTGGCAGCCGCCTGCAATCGACAGCGAAATGTGACACGAACCAGACCAGCTCATGAAACGACCTCTCACGATCCTCGCCGCTTTGCTGTTGGCTTCAATGGCTGCGCTTCACGGTGCAGACAAACCCATTCCTGTCTGGCCGGCCGGCGCGCCGGGTGCCCTCGGCAACACCGAAAAGGACATGCCGACCATCACTCCCTGCCTGCCAGTCAAACCATCCGGCGCGGCGATGCTCGTCATTCCCGGCGGCAGTTACGGTGGCATCTATCCGGGGCAAACGGAGCCCTTTGCGCTATGGCTCAATGAACACGGCATCACGGCTTTTGTCCTGCGCTACCGGCTTGGTGGTGCGGGCTATCGCTATCCATCCCAGCTTCAGGATGCCGCCGAAGCCATGCGACAGATCCGGGGAAACGCCTCGCAGTGGAAGATCGACCCCCACCGCATCGGCGCAATGGGCTTTTCCGCCGGCGGACACCTGCTCTCCACCTTGCTCAATCGCCCCGAGGACGGCAACGTGCCGGGCTCCGGCACCTCGGGGAGGGTAAGTTCCCGCCCCGACATCGCGATCATCTGTTACCCCGTCATCAGCATGATTGCAAAACCGCATCCCAGTTCGTTGAGAAACCTGCTTGGCGAGGCTCCAAGCAACGATCTGCTCAGGCAAGCCTCCAGCGAATTGCAGGTCCGCTCCGGCCTCCCGTCCGTCTTTCTCTGGCACACCAGCGAGGACAAGCTTGTGCCCGTCGAGCACACACTCCTCTACGCCGCCGCCCTGCGCGAGCACGGCGTCCCTCACGAACTCCATATCTACCAGCATGGCGACCATGGCACCGGGCTCATCGGCACCGGGCACCCTTGGTTCGGTGATCTCCTGTTCTGGCTTCGAGCGCAGGGATTCGTCGCGGCCGATCAGACGAGTGGGAACCGGCAATGAATCAGTTCCTTCCTCGGAAGGACGAACGATCACGATCACGGCAACGAGGCCGTCGCATTGGTCGGTGGCGTGTGGGATATGCATAACAAAGAGCAATCCCTCTGCGCTCATCAGAAGACACGCAATTGAAAGGCAGTTGCGTTCCCGCGCGCTACCTTCAGAGGATTCAACACACACAATCACTCGGACCGCGCGGAGCCACAAAACCGCCGGTCCAACTATCTGGGAAGACGTTGACCTCCGTCAAAGTTCCCTTCAGGGTCCCTGCATACTTTGTGAACAAGCATTCACAATATGCGTGCTAAGAAAACCAAGACGGAGACTCGCCGGGAGCAGATCGCACGGGCTGCGATGAGGCTCCTGGCGGTGCGTGGCTGGCAGCGGGTCAACCTCGCGGCGATCGCCGGGAAAGTGGGCGTCGTGCCTTCTGCTGTGTATCGTCATTTCAGCAGCAAGGACGAAGTGTTGGATGCCGTGCTGAATTTGGTCGGGCAGAGTTTCCAAGCCAACATCTC
>JBAYGL010000034.1:0-18767 GCA_041666725.1 Limisphaerales bacterium | reverse complement strand
TCGCCGTCGTCGCCGACGAGGTCCGCAACCTCGCCCAGCGCAGCGCCAAGAGCGCCAAGGAAACCGCTGCCAAAATCGAAGACGCCATCGCCAAGAGCGAGCGCGGGGTGCAGATCAGCGACAAGGTGGCCGCGAGCCTGCAGGAGATCGTGGGCAAGGTGAGGCAGGTGGACGAGCTGGTGGCGGGCATCGCCACGGCCAGCAGCGAGCAGAGCCAGGGCATCGGACAGGTGAACACGGCGGTCACGCAGATGGACAAGGTCACTCAGAGCAACGCCGCCAGCGCCGAGGAGAGCGCCAGCGCATCCGAGGAGCTTAGCAGCCAGGCGTCCGCGCTACAGGAAGCCGTCGCCGACCTCCAGCGTCTGATGGGGGCCGAGCCGGCGGCGGCCAAACGCAGTCCCGAGGTGGAGGTCCGGCCCGTCGCGGCGCGGGACGTGCGCCGCACGCCGGCGCCCAAGCGTGGCAATCTGACGCCTATCATGGCCTTCGCCGGTGCGGGGCAGGATGTGCCGATGCTTGATGATGGCAGTTTCAAAAACTTCTGAGAGCCTCCACGTCTCAGTGCTCCCGCCCGCTTGTGGCCCACGGCCTGCGGGCGGTTTCCTTTTCAAAGGGGCTTGGCCGGAAGATTTTTTCCTCAGGTTCATGCCGCCGCTGCCGATGGTCCTGTTAGCCTGCAATCCAGATGGCCAACGCAGACCAACACCATGGCTTCCACATCCACCACCACTCCTGCTGCGGCTACGGCCGCAGTCGCTGGCAAATACCTCACCTTCCTGCTCGGTGACGAATCCTACGGGGTTTCCGTCCTGAAGGTGCGCGAGATCATCCGGCACACGGCGGTCACCGCCATGCCGCAGATGCCCGACTACGTGAAGGGCGTCCTGAACCTCCGCGGCAAGGTTATTCCCATTGTGGACCTCCGCCTCAAATTTCAGCTTGAGCACGCGGACGTCGCGGATCGCACCTGCATCGTTGTCGTGCAAGTGGCCCTGTCCACCAGCAACGCGGCCACCATGGGGCTGATCGTCGATGCCGTGCAGTCCGTCGCGAACGTCACCGGCAAGGACATTGAACCGACGCCCGACTTCGGCGGGCAGATCAGCGCCGACTACCTTCTCGCCATGGCCAAGCTCGAACATCGTGTCGTCGCCCTGCTGGATATCGACAAGGTTGTGGGGGCTGAGACCATCGAGCGCGTTCAACGGACGATCCGGCCCGCCTGAATCAAGCCAAACCATGGGCTGATTGAGTCCCGCCCCGCATGCTGACATGAAGCCGCCGGTGAAGAGTCATGAGGCATGGAGCGGCATTGCCGCCCGGAGGGTTTGGTGTGGATGTCAACGAGCGACCGCCAGGGGCCGGCCAGAGTCGGGTGCCCGAAGTGTTTCCTGCACGGGGGCCGCGTCCCGTTCGGGGATGGCGAGGGGCCGTCTAAGCTTCAGCCTGCGCACCGGTTTGGGCTCCGGACGGCGTGTGGGTTTGGGTGCCCCGCTTGCCGGCCGGCTTCGTTTCCAACTCCTGACACAGCCGGCCTTGCTGACCGATGATTTCACTCACCAGGTTGATGAAGTTGGGGAAGAGGTCCAGCTTGGCGCGGTAGTAGCGCTTGCGTTCCGGCTCATCCGAGGGGGCCTGCCCGGGAGCCCAGGCTCCGCTGATCATGAGGCAGGGCACGCATTCACGGTCCATCTGAAAATAATCCGCCAACTGCTGGCCGGTGATGTTTTCGGCCAGATAGTAGTCGCTGATGACCAGGTTGATGGAGTCGCGGTGGAGCTGCCATTCGGAAACACTGTCGTGCAGCCCCGTGCCGTCCACCACCCGCCATCCCTGGTTTTCGAGCCAGGTGCGCAGGGTCTGGTGCAGGGGGGCATCATCCTCCAACAACATGACCGTGCCGAGGACCTGCTGATGCGGCTTCCCCGGCAGATGCGATTCAGATTGGCAGTTCTGGCACATGATAACAAACCGAGCCCCTACCCGTTGACTGGAAGCCTTACAGCCGGCGATCGTCCCGAAGTGTTTTCAAAAATGCTGCACATCCCCGTTCCTCCCGGCATCCACCACTCCACTGCATCCCGATATGCATGTGCCTTCTATCGGTCATGTTCCGCATCGGAGCAAGCAAGAAATGGGGAACTTTTTACAAGAAATGGTGTCCCTGCATTCTGGATGTTCCGGGCTGTCTGTTGCCCGGATGAATGCGGACAGTCCGAGGGGCGGCTGCTTTCTTTGGAGCCAGGTCCCGGCGGCGACTTGGGCGACATCACCGGCCTTCAGGTCGGGCCGGCCGGCTTCGGACAGCGTCATGGAGCAGCAATGACACTTGCCTCATCTTGAAAATAAGGGCTAGCCTCCGGCCCGCTGTCTCGGCCTGAATGAAGGGGTCGGCGAGCGAGTGCCAGCTCATACAGTGAGACCCAAGCTGAATGTGAACAGCCACCTGTTCAGCGGCCAGATGCCGCTCCCGGCATCCGCTTCGCGCGGCGTGCGGTGGTTTCTGCTTTTCTCGGCCAGCCTTGCCTTCTGCCTCTGCGGCTGCGAGGAGCCCCTCCCGCCGGCGGTGCCGGACCCGCTGCGGGTGGGCGTGGTGCCCTATCAGCCGAAGGAACGGCTTGAGGATGTTTATGGTCCGCTTGTCCGTTATCTGGGCAAAGCCCTCGGCGTGCGGGCCGAACTCGTCATCCCCGACAGTTTCACGGAATTTGAGGAGATGTTCCACAACAAGGAGCTGGACCTCGCCCTCTTCGGGGCCGTCACGTTCATCCAGGAGGAACATCGCGATGGAGCAGTCCCCCTGGCCATGCGGATTTTGGACCGGCACATCGTCAGCGTCGTGATCACCCGTGCCGGGGTGGAGGGGAAATTCCCGGATGACTTCCGTGGACGCTCGTTCTGCTTCGGCGAGAGGCTCTCCACCTCGGGCAACTGGATGCCGCGCTATTTCTTCGGCCAGAAGAATCTCGTGCCGGAGAAATTCTTCGGCTCCGTCACGACCATGCCCCACCACGACGCCGTCATAGCGGCCGTCCAGGATGGGCGCGTGGATGCCGGCGTGGTGAGTGCGATGCTGCTGCGCCGGCGGTTTGAAACCGGTGCGATTGATCCGCGCCGCATCCGCCTGTTGTGGGAATCGCCGGGCTACGCCGATTATGTCTGGGCGGTCCCCAGGCAGTTCCCCATCCCCCTGCGTGCACGCATCCGCGACGCCTTTCTCGCGCTCGATCCCGGCACTCCCGAACATCAGTCCGTTCTGTCTCCGCTCGAAACGCGGGCGTTTATTCCCGCCACGCGCGCCGATTTCGACCAGATGCGCCAGATTGTCATCGGCGGCTCCGAACATTCCCGCCCATGAGCAAGAACAGCCATCAGACCGCAAGGCTGTTCATCAAACGCATTTACTTGTTGGTCGGACTGGCGGTGTTGGGCGTGGTTGCCGCCTATTTCGTCGTGCCGCCCGGGCTCGTTGAACGCAATCGGAAGCAGAAGGAGATCGATCAGGGCCACGAGGAAGTGCAGACCGGTTTGGATGAACTGGACCGGCTGGCTCTGATGATCCACGTCGAGAGGCTGCGGGGCCGGTCCCCGGCCAACAATCCCCGCCCCGACCTCATCGGGGAGCTGTCGCTGAACAGCACGGGGGTGATCGAAGCGCTGCGGGTCCGGATTGAGAAGGTGTCGAAGGACGACGTGTCCCGGGCAGCCGGCCCGCTGGTCGCGCGGCTCAACGCCCGGCTGAAGGCATTCATGGCCGGACCGGAATCTCCCACTGCGCTGGAGGATCTCCTGCTGGTCACCGAGCAGTTGCGGAGTGTGGACCAGCGGGCCAGGGAACTCCGCAGGGAGCTGCGCGCCGAGATGAGCGTGGTCAGCCTGCTCGAAAACGGCCGGTTGGTGACGGGCTTGCTGTTCAGCCTCCTCGCAGGCATCGGGTGGGCGGGTTTCCATCTCATCCGGTCGAGTCAACGCACGATGCGTGAGCTGGAGGAGAGCATCGCGCAGCGTGATGAGCAGGCACGGGTGCTCCAGCGTGAACGCGACTTTGCCCAGAACCTGACCGGCACCGCGCCGGTCATCCTCCTTCTGCTCGACTCGCAGGGCGCCATCCTGCACGTCAACTCCTTCTTCGAGCAGCTCACCGGCTGGCGGCTCGATGAGGTGCGCGGAAAGGACTGGTTCTCCACCTTTCTGCCCGAACGCGACCGCGAGCGCATCCGCGGGCTTTTCCTGACCGCCACGCAGGGCGCCGCCACGCACGGCAACGTGAATTCCATTCTCACCCGCGCCGGCGAAGAGCGCGAAATCGAGTGGCACGATCAGGGGCTGCGCGACTTCCCCGGGCGCGCGCCCAGCCTGCTGGCCGTGGGCATCGATGTGACCGAGCGCAGGCGGGCTGAGGAATTGTCGCGGCAGCAGGAGGCGGAAATCGAGGCGATCTTCCGGGCGTATCCCGACTTGAATTTTGTGCTGTCGGCGGACGGCCACATTCTGAATTACCGGGCCGGGAACGTCGGCGAATTGTATCTGCCACCGGCGGAGTTCCTCGGCAAACGGATGCAGGCGGTGCTGCCTCCGACGGTGGGTGCGGGCTTCCAGGACGCCATCAATTCCGTCAACGAGAAGTCCCGGATTGAAGTCTTCGAATATGAACTGGCGGTATCTTCGGGGGTCAAGGCGTATGAAGCGCGCCTGGCACCGCTTCCCGGCGGGCGGATCAGCGTCATGGTCCGCGACGTCACCGAGCGCAGGCGGCAGGAAGACATTCTCCGCGTGCAGGAAGAACGCCTGCGACTCTCGCTGAAGGCGGCAGGCCAGGGTTTTTACGATTTCGATTTCACCACGGGCGAAGTTAAGGTCAGCCCGGAATACGCCTCGATGCTCGGCTATGATCCCGCGACGTTTGAGGAGACCCGGGCCGGATGGACCGAGCGGCTCCATCCCGACGACCGGGAGAGGACCTGTGGCATTGTCGATGCCTACGTGCGCGGAGAGATTCCGCACTACGAGGTGGAGTTCCGCCAGCGCACCCGGTCGGGCGGCTGGCTGTGGATTCTTTCCATCGGGAGCATCGTCGCCCGCGACGCCGGCGGGAATCCGCTGCGCATGCTGGGCACGCACACCAACATCAATGCTCGCAAACGGGCCGAGGCGGCGGTGCGCGAGGGCCAGGTCCGCACCCGGGAGATTCTGGACGGGCTGTTCGGCTTCGTCGGGCTCTACGATCTCGACGGCACGATGATTGATGTCAACGAAGCCCCCCTTCGCGCCGCCGGCATCCAGCGGAGCGAGGCGCTCGGCATTCCGTTCTGGGACACCTACTGGTGGAACTACGACGAGGCGGTGCAGGCGGAGCTGAAATCCGCCCTGCGGCAGGCCGCCGCCGGCGAAACCGTCCGCTACGAGCCCAGGGTGCGGGTGCGGGGCGGGGCGCTGATCGACATTGATGTCACCTTCGGCCCGCTCCGCGATGCCGCCGGGTCGGTCACGCACCTCCTCGGTTTCGCCGTGGACATCACCGAGCGCAAGCGAGCGGAGGCGGCGCTGCACGAGGGCTCGGAGCGGCACAAGCTAATCCTCAAGACGGCCATGCAGGGATTCTGGCGGGTGGATCTGCAAGCCCGTTTGCTGGAGGTCAATGATGCCTATGTCCGGATGAGCGGCTACAGCGAGGCCGAGCTGCTGGCCATCAGCATCCCGCAGCTGGAGGCCCTTGAAAGCCACGCCGAGACCGCGGCCCACATCAAGAAGGTCATGGAGCTGGGCGAGGACCGCTTTGAGAGCCTTCACCGCCGCAAGGACGGGAGCGTTTTCCCGGTGGAAATCAGCGTTCAATACAAGTCTTCGGACGGCGGCTGCATGATCGTCTTCGTTGACGACATCACGGAGCGCAAGCGCGCGGAGGCCGCGTTGCGCGAAAGTGAGGCCCGTTATCGGCGCGCCGAACGCGGCACCAACGACGGCCTGTGGGAATGGAACATTCTCACCGGCGAGGCGTATCACTCGTCGCGCTGGTTTGGCATCCTGGGCTACGCGGCGGGCGAACTTCCGCAGCGCTTTGACACGTTCAAGGGCCTGATCCATCCGGATGACCGGGCGCGCGTCGACGAGGCGATTGACGGGCATCTGCGAAACGGCCGGACCTTCAACGCAGAGATGCGTCTGCGCTGCAAGGATGGGAATTACCTCTGGGTGAATTCCCGGGGCGAGGCGGAACGCGACGCGACGGGAAAACCCGTCCGCATGTCCGGCTCCATCACGGACATTTCGGAGCGCAAGCGGGCCGACATCGCCTTGCGGGAAAGCGAGAGCCGGCTCAAAGAAGCCCAGCACGTCGCCCATCTGGGTTCCGTGGACTGGGACCTGGCCACCGACACGCTGATCCTCTCGCCGGAAACCCTGGCGATTTACGGCCTCGATCCGAAGCATGAAAGAACCACCCTCAATGAGGTGAAAAAACTCCTGCCCCCCGAGGAGCGCAGAAGGGTGGGCGAGAGCCTGCGCGCCGCCGCCGCGGGCACCGCCAAGCACGACCTGGAACACCGGATCATGCGGCCCGATGGCACCGGGATCTATGTCCGGTCCACGGCCGAATTGATCCGGGACGGCCAGAACCGGCCGGTGCGCCTGCTGGGCACCGTCCAGGACATCACCGAGCGCTGGTGGGCCGAGACCGCGCTCCAATACGAGCGCGACCGCCTGCGGCAGATCCTCGACTCGCAGTTCGGCCTGGTGGCCGTGCTCACCACCGACGGGACGGTGATCGAGATCAACCAGACGCCGCTCACGTTCATGGGCCTGTCGCGGGCCGACGTGCTGGAGCGCAATTTCCTGGAGATCGGCTGGCTTGAACCCGGGACCCGGTCGCAGGCCCGGGCCGCCATCGCGGCGGCCGCCTCCGGTGAAATCGTGCGGAGCGACCTCGCGGCAAACTTCTCGCGGCTGGGACGGCGCGACGTGGACACCATCTTCTATCCGCTGCAGGACGAGGCCAGCCAGGTGGTCAACGTCGTGGTCTTCGGCGTGGACATCACCGAGCGCAAGCAGGCCGAGGCGGGGATGCGCGCGAGCGAGGAACGGTTCCGGCATGTCTTTGAAGCCATTCCCTGCGGCCTGGTCGTGGTGGATGCCGGCGGCCGGATCGCCATGCTGAACGACTGTCTGATCACCCAGTTCGGTTACTCCCGGGAAGAACTCCTCGGCCAGCCCGTCGAATTGCTCGTGCCCGCCCGGCATCATCACTCCCACGCCGGCATCCGCGGCGCCTATCAGCGGAAGCCGCAGGCCCGCGCCATGGGCGGGGCGCGCGAGCTGTTCGGACGGCGCAAGGACGGCGGCGAGTTCCCGGTGGAAATCGGCCTCCAGCCGTTTGAAGGAACCGACGGGCGGATGGTGCTGGCGGTGGTGACCGACATCACCGAGCGGAAACGGGCCGAGGCCGCCCTGAATGAAAGCGAGGACCGGCTCCACCAGGCCCAGCGCATCGCGCAGGTCGGCAGCTGGGAACTCGACATCCGCACCCAGCGCCTGCACTGGTCCGCCGAGGTCTTCCGCCTTTTCGAGATTGATCCGGCGCAGTTCGCCGCCTCCTACGAAGCCTTCCTCCGCGCCGTCCATCCCGAGGACCGCGACCGGGTGAACCAGGCCTACACCAGTTCGTTGAAGGACCGGCAGCCCTACCGCATCACCCACCGTTTGCAGATGGCCGACGGCCGGATCAGGCATGTGGAGGAGCAATGCGAGACGGACTTCGCGCCCGACGGCACGCCGCTGCATTCCCGGGGCACCGTGCAGGACGTGACCGAGCGCGTGCTGGCGGAAAGGACCATCAGCGAATCGCTGCGGGAAAAGGAGACCCTCCTGCGGGAAATCCACCACCGCGTCAAAAACAACCTCCAGATCATCGCGGGCCTGCTGTATTTTCAGGCGAAGAAGTCCGGTGATCCCGCCACCCTGGCGGTGTTCAACGAGGCCCGTGAGCGCCTGCGCTCGATGATCCTGGTGCATGAAAAGCTTTACAACTCCCGCAATCTTGCCGATGTGGACTTTGCAGACTACGTCCGGTCACTGGTGGATCAGCTGACGCAATCGTTCATGGCCGCAGGCAGGCGGGTGCGCTTCCGGGTCGAGGCGGATGCGGTCCTCCTCCCGATTGAGACGGCGCTGCCCAGCGGCATGATCCTCGTGGAATTGATCACGAACATCTTCAAGTATGCCCACCCGGACGGGCGGGCCGGCGAGGCGCTCGTCCGCCTGGCGGTGGCCGACGGACGGGTGGACCTCACCGTGGCCGACGATGGTGTGGGCCTGCCCGCCGGCTTCGACCCGGAAACGGTCGCCTCCTTCGGCTGGCAGCTGATCCGCAACCTGACCCTGCAGCTGGACGCCACGACTTCGATCAGCCGCGAGGGGGGCACGCGGGTGACCGTTTCGTTCCCCCATAAACATCCGGGACAATGACATCCTCCCCCGCCATTTTCCTCGTGGAAGACGAGGCGCTCATTGCGATGGAACTGCGCGACCGGCTGACCGCGCTGGGTTACACCGTGTGCGGCCAGGCGGCCCGGGGCGAGCTGGCGCTGGAGAAGATCCCCGCCCTCGCGCCGGACATCGTGCTGATGGACATCCGCCTCGCCGGCGCGCTGAACGGCGTCGAGACGGCCTTGCGCCTGCGCGAGCGGTGCGACGTGGCGGTGGTGTTCCTCACCGCGTTTTCCGACACCGAGCTGATCCAGCAGGTGGGGGCCGCCGGGTCGTTTGGCTATCTGGTCAAGCCCTTCGAGGAGCGGGAGCTGCACGCCACCCTCCAGGTGGCGCTCTGCCGGCACGCCGCCGACCGGCAGCTGCGCGAGGCCAACCGCCAGCTGCAGACGGCGCTGGCCAACGTGAAGCAGCTGGAGGGGCTGATCCCCATCTGCATGTTTTGCAAAAAAATCCGCGACCCCAAGGACTACTGGCACCAGATCGAGGCCTACCTGAGCGCGCACACCAGCGCGAAATTTTCCCACAGCATGTGCCCGGAATGCTGTGAGAAGTATATGAGGCAGCTCGATGCGGAGGCCGGCGGGGGGCCGCCGCCCTCCGCCAGCACCTGACCCGTTTTTCAAAACCATGACCGACGCCCATTTCCAAGAAGCGAAGGCCCCCGTGCGGCATGACGGTCTGGAGGCTGTTTTTTCCATCCCCGCCGCCCCCAGGATTCTGCTCGTGGAGGACGAGGCGCTCATCTCCATGGAGCTGCGGGACCGGCTCTCGCAGCTTGGCTACGTCGTGACCGGCTCGGTCAAGTCCGGCGAAATGGCCATCGAGGAACTGGCCGTCAGCAGGCCAGACCTCGTGCTCATGGACATTCACCTGGACGGGAAGCTCGACGGCATCCAGACAGCCTCGCTCATCCGGGAGCGGTGGAGCGTGGCCGTGGTGTTCCTCACCGCCTATTCCAGCGCCGACCTGCTCCGCCAGGCCGGGCAGACCCACCCGTTCGGCTATCTGGTGAAGCCGTTTGAAGAGCGCGAGCTGCACGCCACGCTTCAGATGGCGCTCTACAGGCACCGGATGGAGTGCGCGATGAGGGACGCCAATTTGCGGCTCGAAAACACCGTCCGCGAACGCACCGCCGAGCTGTCGGCGAGCCGGGCGCGGCTGGAATTTCTGCTCTCCCGGTCACCGATGGTCGTTTACTCGTGCCGCGCCTCCGGCGACTACGCGGCCACGTTTGTTTCCGACAACATCCGGGAACAGCTCGGCTACGAGCCCCAGGCATTTCTGAGGGAGCCGGACTTCTGGGCCTCCCGCATTCACCCCGATGACGCGCCGCGCGTCTTTGAGCAACTGCCGCAGTTGTTCCAACAGGGGAGACATTCTCATGCCTACCGTTTCCGCCATCAGGACGGCACCTATCGCTGGATGCAGGATGAGCTGCGTCTGATCCGGGACGGCACCGGTGCGCCGGTTGAGATCGTTGGCAGCTGGCTCGACATAACGGAACAAAAACTTGTCGAGGAAGCCCTGCGCCGCAGCAACATCAAACGTCGCGAAGCCCAGCGGATCGGCAGGCTGGGCCACTGGACGATGGAGGTGTCCACCGGGAGGCTTGAGTGGTGTGAAGAGGTTTTCAACCTGTTCGGGCGTGATCCAAAAACATTCCAGCCCACCATCGAGGTTTACTACCGGGAAATTGTCCACCCCGAGGACGTGGCCGCAGTCCAGAGCGCCGAGCAGGGGGCCTACCGCGACCGGCAATGGCATCACATCGACCACCGCTTCCGTCGTCCCGACGGCACCGATGGCTGGGTCCACATCGAGGGCATCGCCGAATACGCCGCCGACGGAAAGCCCGTCCGCATGCACGGCATTGTCCAGAACGTCACCGAACGGAAGCAGATCGAGGAAAAGTTGAAACGGAAGAAGGACGAGCTGGAGCGCTTCAACAAGCTGGTGGTGGGCCGGGAACTCCAGATGATCGAACTGAAGCGGGAAATTAACGAACTCCTCAAGCAGGCCGGAAGACCCGACAAATACGCCGTCGCCAGATGATTTCGCCCGTGCTTTTCCGGCTGCAATGTTTTCCGGCCTCAAGTGTCTTGTCCTTGAACCCGGCTGACGAATACTGTCCCGCCCACTTAGACCCGTGCAGGACAACCCCTTGAACAAAACGATTTCCATCCTGCTGATCACGGACGACCTCGTGGACGAGAAGGCGATCCTGGCCCTGCCGGAGAAAGGGAGCCTGCCATGCGAGTTTGAGGTCATCCGCACCGTCGCCGCAGCACGGAGCAGGATTCCCTCCGGCACGCACGACCTGATCATCGCCGGCCTGAAGCTGGCCGACGGCACTGCGTTTGATTTTCTCGATCTCATCGGGGACAAGGCCGTGATCATCATCGCCGGAAGCGGTGACGAGGAAGCCGCCGCGCGCGCCCTGGAAATGGGAGCCTGCGACTGCCTGGTCAAGGATCCTGAAAGGAACTACCTCAAGCTGCTCCCGCACCGGGTGGAAGCCGCCCTCAAACAGCGGGAATCGGAACGGCGTCTGCGCGAAAGCGAACAGCGCTACTGCGACGTCATCGAGAACACCGCCGACCTGGTGCAGAGCGTCTCGCCCGAGGGCAACATCCTCTTCACCAACCGCGCCTGGCGGGAAACCCTCGGTTACACCGAGGCGGAAGTGCCCGGGCTGAACCTGTTCCAGATCATCGCGCCCGACGACCTGGAGCATTGCCGTGCGATATTTCAGCGGTTGATGCGTGGCGAGCAATTGGGAGAGGTGGAAGTCGCCTTCCGGGCCAGGGATGGCCGCCGGATCGAGCTGGAAGGAAACCTCAGCGCCCGCATCGAGCAGGAAGGCTTCGTTTCCGCGCGGTGCATTTTCCGGGATGTGACGGCGCGGAAAACGACGCTGGCCGCGTTGCGTGAGAGCGAGACGCGGCTCGACCTTGCGCTGAAGTCTTCCGAGATGGGTGTCTGGAGTTTGGACATCGCCACCGGGCGGCGTCAGATTGACGAACAAGGGTGCCGGTTGCTGGGGATCGATCCCTCCCGTTACGCACGATCCTCCGAGGAGTTCTTCAACGCCATTCACCCGGATGACCGGGCCGCCGTGAAGGAGGCGTTGTCCCGGACACAGGCGGAAAACGTTCCCTACGGGCCGGAGTATCGGGTGATCTGGCCGGACGGAACCATCCACCACATCACTGCCCGCGGAAGGCTCGCCCTGGATGAGTCCGGGTGGGCCAGGAGCATCCACGGCATCCTGTGGGACATCACCTCCCGCAAAGGCTCGGAGGTCGCATTGCAACGCGCCAACGAAGACCTCGTCCAGAGCCAGAAAGCCCAGCTCAACCTGCTGGAGGATCTGCAGGCGGAAATCGCATCCAGAAAGGAAAAAGAGGTGGCGCTCCTCGCCAGTGAACAGGAGTTCAAGCAATTGAATGCGCGCCTGGAGGAGCTGGTGGTCGAACGCACCCGGGCGCTCTCCGCCAGCGAGGACCGCTTCCGGGCCGTGGCCGAGCACCTGGCGGACGGCCTGGTGATCACCGATCTGGATGACATCATTCTGGACGTGAACCCGCGCCTGCTGGTCATGACCGGTTTCACCCGCGCTGAACTGGTCGGCCATGCCGCCCGCAGCGTGCTCAACACCCCGGATCAGGGGGACATCATACGCACCTTCAGCACGCCCCGGGCCGAGAGCGAGGGGCGGCATTACGAGAGCGAGTTCCGCCGGAAGGACGCCACTGTTTTCTGGGCGGACATCAACGGAGCACCGGTGCCCGATGCCAACGGAAACATCTTCGGCACCGTCAGCGTGATCCGCGACATCAGCCTCCGCAAGGAAGCCGAAGCCGCGCTCCGGGCCAGCGAGCAACGCTTCCAGCACCTCATCGAGTCCATGCCGGAGCCGGTCCTCCTGGCCAACCGCAAGGGTGAAATCACCTATGTCAACCGGCAGCTGGAAAGGCTCCTGGACTACCGCAGGGAAGACCTGGTCGGCCAGCCGGTGGAGCTTCTCGTGCCCGATGCCCACCGGGCGCACCATCCGAAGCACCGGGACCACTATCATGGCGATCCCTCGGTCCGTCCGATGGGCAGGACCATGGATCTCTCGGCCCGACGCCGGGATGGCGTCTCGGTGCCGGTGGAGATCGCCCTGAGCACCATCGAGTCTCCCGAGGGGCCGCTCGTCATCGCCTCCATGCATGACATAACACTCCGCAAGAACGCCGAGCGCCAGATGCTTCGCTCCCAGCGCATGGAAGCCATCGGCACGCTGGCCGGCGGCATCGCCCATGACTTGAACAACTCGCTGGCCCCGGTGCTCATGGGCATCGAAGAACTCAAATCCCAATATCCGGACGAGTCGGAGCTGCTGGACACGATCGAATCCAGCGCCAAACGCGGTGCGGAGATGGTCAAGCAGCTCCTCACCTTCGCGAAAGGCCGTGAAGGCGAGCAGGTCCGGGTTTTTCCAGATGCACTCATGCGTGAGATGGAGCGGATCATCCGCAGCACGTTCCCGAAGAACATCTCCCTGAGGAAGCATCTGGGGCCGGGAGTGCATGCCATCAAGGGCGATCCCACCCAGCTTCATCAGGTGCTGCTGAACCTGTGCGTCAACGCCCGTGACAGCATGCCCAACGGCGGCTTGCTCACCCTGAAGATGGAGAACCGCGAATTGGACGCCTCGTTCGTCACCAGCGGGAAAGCTCCGGAGGCCCAGCCCGGAACCTATGTGATGATGAGCGTCACCGACACCGGCACCGGCATCCCGCCGGAGGTGATTGACCGGATATTTGATCCATTCTTCACCACCAAGTCACCCGACAAGGGCACCGGCCTGGGACTCTCCACGGTCATCGGGATCGTGCGTGGACACGGCGGGTTCGTCCTCGTGTCCTCCCAGCTCGGACACGGATCTCATTTCGCCGCGTTCCTGCCGGCGGACACCACCGTTGGTGACACCGAGATCGCGCGCAGAGATGCCGAAACCTTCCGGGGCCAGGGAGAAACCGTGCTCTACGTGGACGACGAGGCACCCGTCCGCAAAGTGGCGACCGCAGTCCTGCAGCGGCTCAACCTGGAGGTTCTCCTCGCCACCGATGGCGCTGACGCCCTCGTGCAGGTCGCGCAGAACCGGGAGAAGGTTCGGGTGATCATCACGGACGTGAACATGCCGCACATGGACGGGCTGGCCCTGGTGCATGCCATGCAGCGCATGGCCCCCGAGATTCCGGTGATCGTGTCCGGAGGGCGCGTTGACGAGGCGTTGGTCGAGCAGTTCAAGAGTCTGGGAGTCGTCAAGGTGGTGGACAAGCCCTTCACCCAGGAACAACTGGCCGCCGCCCTGTCCCTGGCGCTCCGGCGCCCAAACTCCAACACCTCCCGCCCGTAAGCCGCAGACAGACAATCTGCCAGGAGCGGGCGCTTCGCGAGCGCCGCCAAAGGAGCGTTCGCAGGACTGGCGGTGTGCCGCAGGCTTCGTGTCCGTTGCCAGTTTGAACGCCTTGTAACCATCACCGGGGAATGCCGTCTATGAACCCGCAGCCCCCGGCGGCTTGCACACTGTGGCGACAACTTTGAGTTCTGCGGATACGGGTGGCAGCCAGGACGGCAGGGGCGAAGCACCTCTGCGGCGGGCCGTGCTGGTCGGCCCGGCCCGGGCCAACGCCAAAGTCCCGGCACCCGGAAGGCTTTCGCAGCTTTCCATCAAGTCAGAGGCCAGCCATCATCCCGGACGCGCTCTGATCGGTTTCAGCAAGTGACAAAAATGTAAGTGCCCCGTTCACAGTCCCGACAGGTGTTTGGACTTTGCCACGGCCCCCCGTATGAAAATGTCAGTCCAGTCCAAATCTGCGGTTTCCACGATGATCCTGATCGTGACCGGGGTTGTTGCAATCGCCGCGGTGGCGGCTCACCTGGCCGAACTGAGGACGGATTTGCGACAGATCATCGGGGTGATGACGGCAACGGAGAGCGGCGGGCTTGATGCAGCGGAGGCCGAAGCGTGGAACAGCCGGGCACATGACCAGCTTCAGGCGATGAATTGCAAATCAGCCCTGACATTCTTCGAGGCCGCCACCCAGTGCGGGGTTCAGCGGGCGGAGTATTATCAGGATCTTGCAAACTGCATGCTGATTTACAGGAGGGACGCCTCCGAGGTGTTTCACCTTACCGAGAACCAGGTGTTCGACCGGGTGGAGACGCTTTTCAAATTCGCGATTCAGCTGAACCCGGATGACTTCGAGCTGTCATGTGATTTTGCCTCCTCCTTTTACATGATGCACCCCGCGAGGTGGGTGCATGCCCGCCATGCGTGGGAGATCGCCGGGAAGAGCGCGAAGTCCGTTCTAAATCACGAGTTCGTGAACCTGAACCTGGCCCGGCTGGACATAAAGCAGGGAAAGTTCGATGACGCCTCTGCCAGGCTGCAACTGGTCAAGTCAGCCAAGAATCAGGACGCGCACGACATGCTTTTTCAAATGCTCGTTCGCGAGCGGAGCAAATGGAAGGCGCGGGCGGGTAATTCCAACACGTGAGGAATCAGCGCGGCCGGCGGACGCGTGCCGGCCTGGGAACCATTCCCCACGAGTTCCGTCCCGTCTCTCTCCCGCTTTGGCGGGCTGGCGGAGCGGTGAGACACTCCAGTTCTTCGCCAGCCTGCTCATCTCCGCCGATTCACCTTTCTGCGCGGCCAGCTTCAAGGCCGCGAAGTTCATCTAAGCGGCGACCTCGACCTGGGCAACACGGTCATCTTCCGCACCCGCGTCGAAAAACCCGGCTGGAAGCCGCGCTGGAACACGAGGCCGGACATGGACATTTCTGGTGCGCCGTTCAAATGACCCGGCCAGACTGCCCCCCATGAAAGCCATTTCAGTTCCGCTCGCCTGCGTGCTCGCCCTTGGGGGCTCCGCGTGCGTTGCCTGCGCCCACCTCATTGGTGACGATTCGCATGATGGAACTGCGCCGCACTACGATTTCAGCATCGCCCCACCGCAGGCCGTCCAGTTGCGCGGCTCGCAATTGCGTGGCGACGTGATCTTGATGGCTCAGGCGCAGCGACCGCTCCAGCCCGTCGCCGTGAATGCGCTGCCGGCGATGGCCGCGCCCTTTCAGGCCTTCGCGCCGAAGGTGAAGGTCCGCGCGGACGGCCAGTTCCTCTACGTCGAGTCGGACGGCATGCCGGCGCACAACATGATGGTGGGCATCACCTCATGGCAGCAGCAGGTGCCGCTGCCGCAGGCTTACGCGGGCAACAACGCGTGGCGCATCCCGCTCAGCCCGGTGCCCTCGAAGAATCCCGTTTCCATCAAGGGCCGCTTCCTGCGCGGGGCCGTCGCGATTGCGGTGAACGGCATCCCCATCTTCAATCCGCAGAACAATCGCGGCGAAGTTTCACAAGAAATCGGCGAGCTGGACCAGTGGGGCGGCCACTGCGGTCGCGCGGATGACTATCACTACCACGCCGCGCCGCTGCATTTGCAGGGCGTGGTGGGCAGGGGGCAGCCCATCGCCTGCGCGCTGGATGGCTACCCGATTTACGGCCTCGCCGAGCCGGACGGTTCCACGCCGTCGAAACTCGACAGCTTCAACGGGCACGAGACGACCGCGCTCGGCTATCACTACCATGGCTCGACGAAGTATCCCTACATCAACGGCGGATTTCACGGAGAGGTCGTCGAGCGCGACGGCCAGGTGGACCCTCAGCCGCGTGCGCAGCCGGTGCGGCAGGATCTGCCGCCGTTGCGCGGCGCGCGCATCACGGGCTTCACGGCGAAGGACAAGAGCTACAGCCTCAAATATGACGTCAGCGGCGAAACCCGTTATGTGAACTACGTGCTCAACGACAAAGGCTCGGTGAAGTTCGATTTCGTGGACGGGCGCGGACAGGTGCGTTCGGAGACGTTTACGCCGCGTCCCGGCGGTGGTGGTGACCGTCCGCCCGGCGAGCCGAAAGGCAAGGGTGGCCAGAGGAAGGGCCCCGGGAAGGGTGATCGTCCGCCGCCTCCGCCGGACCGTGGTGAGGCGCGTCCGTCCGGCGGTGCCGGCGGCGCAGTCGCAATGGCGAGCTACACGCCGAAGCGGACCGGGAACTTTGCCCTGCTCAGTTCCGCCGTCGCCAGTGGCGGCGCGCTGCCGGTGGAATTCACCGGTGATGGAGCCAGCGTGACGCCGCCTTTGGAATGGGTGGGCGCGCCGCCGGGCACGAAGAGCTTCGCCGTGATCATGCACCACGTCCCCGGTCCAGGAGAGACCAAGTGGTATTGGACGCTTTATAACATCCCTGCGGACGTCCGGAGCCTGTCAAAGAACGCGCAGGGCGTCGGCACGCTTGGAAACAACAGCGTCAATGGCCGCGCCGGTTACGCGCCGCCCCACTCGAAAGGGCCGGGCGCGAAGACCTACATCCTCACCGCCTACGCCCTCTCGGCACCGGTGCAGATTTCCGCTCCGCCGTCACAGGTGAACCGCGATGTGCTGCTCGCCGCGATGAAAGACCTCATCCTCGACAGCGCGGAGTTGAAGGTGGTTTACGACCGGACGGCTGTCACCGGCGGACAGAAACAAGGCGGACGAAAGCCATGAAACGAATCAACTTTTGCCTGTTGCTCCTCGTCTTGCTCACGCGGTTCGTTGATGCCGCACCGGGTGCCGCGCCGAACTTTGTCTTCATCCTCGTCGACGACCAGTCATGGAGCGGGACGTCGGTGCCGATGGTTCCCGGGAAGGGTCTCAGCCGTTCGCCCAACTTCCGCGCGCCCAATCTGGAGCGGCTTGCCGCGCAGGGCGTGACGTTTTCGCAGGCCTATGCCGCGCATTGCAAATGCGAGTGTTCCCGCGCCGCCATCCAGATGGGCCGGACCACCACGAGCCTGAACGCGCCGGACAGAAGCTCGCGCAACTGGAGCGCGCCGGTCACGGATTCGCTCGTCAACACTCTCAAGCGCGCCAGCCCGAACTACCGGGCCGCGCATCTTGGCAAGTGGCAGTGGTCCCACACGCCGGCCTCCATGGGCTACGATCTGAGCGATGGCATCACGATGAACGAGGACGGCGATTCACGCGATCCGAACGACCCCAAGCAATCGTTTGGCATCACGCGGCGCGCGCAGGCGTTCATGGACAGGCAGGTGAAGGAGGGGCATCCGTTCTACCTGCAGCTTTCCTATTACGCCGTGCATACCGAAGCCCAGGCTCTCGCCTCCACGCTGAAGAAGTATGAGGGATTGTCCGGCGGCGGTGCCGGCAAGGACGCGAAAAAGAACGGCAAGGGTGGCAAGGGCGGCGGGCGTGGCGATCGCGCCGTGATGGCTGCGATGACCGAAGACCTCGACACATGCGTCGGGACGGTCTTGAAGAAGATCGAGGAACTCGGCATCGCGAGCAGCACCCATGTCATCTACATGTCCGACAACGGCGGGCGCACGGAGGTCTTGAAGGGCGGCAAGGGCAACCTCTTCGAGGGCGGCCTGCGCGTGCCGCTCGTCGTCCGCGGCCCGGGCATTCCCGGCGGTGTTTACAGCAACGAGCCCGTCGTCGGCTACGACCTGCTTGCGACGGTGCTCGATTTCGCCGCGCCGGGCTTCGCGTTGCCGAAGGGCGTCGAGGGCGGGAGCTGGAAGCCGGTTCTTCAGGGCGGCGGCGCGGGCAACGTGCGGCGGCCCATCGACCGCTTCGTCTTCCATCAGGCCGTCGAGGTGGATCACCCGCAGTCGGCCATCCGCAAGGGCGACTTCAAGGTGCTTTATTACTGGGATACGAAGGAAACCCAGCTCTTCAACCTCGCCCGGGATCTCAGCGAGGAGCACGACCTCGCAAAAGAAAAGCCCGGGCTGGCGGCGCAGTTGAAACAGGAGGTGAAGGACCACGTCCGCGCCGGCCTGGGTGAGGCGGCCTTCGCCGCGCTGGAGAGCGGCAAGGTCATTTCCCAGCCTCCGGCCAAGGATGGAAAGGGCAAGGGGAAGAAGAAATCCTTGCCGTGATGTTGATGTCGCCGGACCGGCCGCCGCTTGCCGCGCGAGCCGTGCGGTGCATCATGCCGGGGTTGTGTGCGGTCGCAAAATCCAGGGCGGGGCAGGGGACTGGCGTGCTCCAACCCTCGGACTACGGGTTTTTCCCGACCGCACTTCGGAAGAAATCGGCGGCTGCTTAATAATTCCTTAATAATTGTCCTGTAGATTTGCCTCATGAAACAAAACGCAATTCAGATGCTCGACACGCTGCGTGTCATCGGTTGCAGTTGGTTGTATTCACGATGCGGCGAATCC
>JBAYGL010000033.1:0-18901 GCA_041666725.1 Limisphaerales bacterium | reverse complement strand
TCGCCGCCGCCGGCATCAACGCCGTGCGCTTCTCCTTCGCCGGCAACGGCGCGTCCGGCGGGCGTTTCGTGGACGCCACCATCTCGAAGGAAGTTGCGGACCTCGGTTCCGTCCTCGACGCCTACGCGGGCTGGAACATCTGCTACATCGGGCACAGCATGGGCGGCGCGGTGGGCGTGCTGCGCGCCAGCCAGGACGACCGCATCCGCCAGCTCGTGTCCCTCTCGGGCATGGTGCGCACGGCGGCCTTCGCCCAGCGCGAGTTTGGCACCGTGAAGCCGGGCGAGGGTTTCATGTGGGACGACGAGAAGTGCCCCCTCTCGCAAGCCTACATGGACGACCTCGCGCAGATCGGCACCGTGCTGGACGCCGCGCCGAAGATCAAAGTCCCGTGGCTGCTCGTCCACGGCACGGAGGACGACGTGGTGCCCATCCAGGACGCGAAGGACATCCTCATCCGCGCGGGCAGCGACGTGAAGTTCGTCGTGCTCAAAGGCTCGAACCACGTCTTCGCCGGCGAGCACACCGCGCCGATGGTGGAGACGGTGGTGGGCTGGGTGAAGGAGCGGTTGGCGTGAGAAGGCTCACTCTGAGGTCGTTCCGGTGCTCATGAGGAGTGGTTGGAACCGCCACTGAATTTTTCGTGGGCTGGCGGTTTTTGAGCGTGTTCATGAATCCTAGTTAATCGAAGATCTATGCATTCCGTTTCATCCTGGAACCTTTCAAGATTCCTGCTTCTTCCCGCGATTTCCATACTCGCAGTGGGATGTGGCGTCACCCTGAGTCCGGTAAAACGGATGCCAGTCGCTCTAGTTCCACTCGAAACGTCACTCCCACCGAACCATCAGCCAATAACGGTTCGGTTTGAGAACACGCTGCCAGGAAAACCGTTGTCTGAAACCGTGTGGGATAACGTAACCGGGGCTTTTGTGGATGCCAAAGAATCCAAACAAATCGGATTCACGCAGAACTATTCCAAGATGATTCCCGCGGCAGTAGGAGCGGGCGCGCTTGGTGGTGTCATTGGTGGTGCGATCGTCGGTGTTACAGCAGGGCCTCAACTGGTTGAGACGCGAATAGTGATCCCCTTTGGAAAGATTTTTGAAAACACGTTCCAATCAGGGCTCAAGAGGGCCTTTCCAAACTCTCTGGTTTGCACGGATGGTTCTGTCGAAGCTAACAACGGCCCGTCAGTCACCTTGAGGCGCACGGCGAGGGTGAGAGTGACAGAATTCCAGGTATGGGAAAAGCCGCTAAATCACCTCAACCTCAAAGCAGCAGTAGTGACCGAGCTGTATCAGTCAGACAAAATCGATCACCCTGATCACGTTTTCGAAACCCACCACCTGGCCACCAACAAATCAATCGGCTCGATCATGTCAACCAGTGGCGGTTTCCTCAAAGAGATGAACAAGGTATCAAACGAGTTTGCAGGCGAGCTTAGTGAGAAAATTCTTGCGGCCCTCCAAGCCAGGCTCGGGCAGTAAACACACTGCCCGAACCGCCAGCACACTTTGCCTCGGCCCAAGGAATCCCTTTCCCCAAACCCACAACATGCGGACAGAGGCATTCTCATGGCCCCAAACCTGTTGGGTTTGTGCTCGCAGACTTTCACCCGCCCAAGACAGCTCGTTCTCCGCAACCTTGGGCTGAAGCCGGCCATTGCCCCGTTGGGGCAAGGCGGCGGCGCTTGGAGGGGCGGTAGTCGCAACCTTCAGGTTGCGCGTCTGGCACCGGCTCATTCAAGCGCAGGCTGAAGCCTGCGACTACTTTTGCGCCGACAGCTCTGGGCGACTGGAATGGAACTCAGCGTGAGCCAGCCGCTGCCAGCCGGCTGATGACTTCGGCGGGTGCGAGCGCGGCTTCTTCGCGGGTCTTCAGGTGCTTGAGCTTCGCGAGAACCGAACCGTCGGGCTGGCGTTCGAGGCGGACGGTGTGGGTGGCGTTGAGTTCGAGGGCGCGCTTGAACTGCTTGTCGCCTTTCGCGGGCGTGAGGCTGAACTCGGTGGCAAGACCGGCTTCGCGAAGCTGCTGGATGAGGCGGAGAGAATCGGCGCGGAGGGTTTCGTCCTCGATGAGCACATAGGTGGCGATGCCGGCGCTGAACGCGGGCAGGAGGCCGCGCGACTTGAGCAGCTCGAAGAGGACGACGTCGCCCATGCCGAAGCCGAGCGCGGGCAGGTCCACCTTGCCGCCGCTGACCTGTTTGATGAGGTGGTCATAGCGGCCGCCGCCGCAGATGGCGCGGAACTCGCCCTTGATGTCGAAGGCCTCGAAGACCGGGCCGGTGTAGTAGGCGAGGCCCCGGATGACGCCGTAATCAATGCGCACGAAATCGCGGAGGCCGCGGGCGGCAAGCTGGTAGAGGATGAGTTGCAACTCGGCATTCGGCTGGCCGCCGGCGATGAAGGACTGGACTTCCTCCAGCTTGAAACCAAGCGGTGCGAGCAGCGCAGCGCTGTCCTCGGGCCGCGTGCGCTCCAGCTTGTCCACGACCTGGAAGAAGTCGTAGGCCTTGGTGGCGTCGGGGCAGCGGGTGGCGAAGAACTCGGACCACGCGTTGCGGCTGCTGAGGCGCACGACGAAGTCCGCGCTGGTCAGTCCGAGCGCTCGGAGCGTGTCAATGAGCAGGGCGATGAGTTCGGCGTCGGCGGCGCGGTCGTTCTCTCCGATGATGTCGCAGTTGAGCTGGAAGTGTTCGCGCTTGCGCCCCTTCTGCTGCTTCTCGTAGCGGAAGAGCTGGGGGATGGAGAACCACTTGAAGGGCTTCTTGTAGGCGCGCTCCTGTGCTGCGGCCATGCGCGCAAGGGTGGGCGTCATCTCCGGGCGCATGGCGACGGCGCGCTCGCCCTTGTCCACGAAGTTGAAGAGCTGGCCGACGATTTCCTCGCCGGACTTGTTGGTGTAAAGCTCCAGCGGCTCCAGCGGCGGGCCGTCGTATTCGCGGAAGCCGTAACGGCGGGCGACCGCGCGCCACGTGTCAAAGATGTGGTTGCGGGCGTCCATGCTCCACAACTCATCCTTCGTCGGCGGCAGCGGTTCGGGATAGAAGTCCCGGAAGCCAGGCAAGCGTTCCATAGAGCCGGAGATTATGCGGAACGGGAGAATGGGGATAAAGGAGAAAAGAGGCCGGCTGGAGATTGTATAGCGGGACCGTCCGTTTCACCGCTTGCCAGCGTGAAGCCGGAAACTATAGTTGCCGCGCATGAAAATTACCGACGTAAGTCAATATGTTGCCCTCCGTGAAGCCTTGGTGAAGGAGAAGTCCGCGCTGGAAGCGCGGCTCGCCGCCATCAATCGCGCCCTGGAAGGGAAGAATCCAGGCGCAGCCGGCAAGCCCGGACGCAAACCCGGACGGAAGGCCGGAGCCCCCCGTGGCAAGCGCGCCAAAAATGAGATGTCCATGAAGGAAGCCACGGTAAAGGCTCTGACCGGCAAGGCGTTGTCCCGCCAGGAGCTGCTCGCTGCCGTGCAGAAGCTGGGCTATAAGTTCACCGCCAAGAAGCCGCTGAACTCCCTGAGCACGCTGCTCTACACGGACAAGGGCTTCAAGAACTCCGGCGGCAAGTTCAGCGTAGGCAAGTAATCCTGCGGCCAATCTCACCGCCCGATGATTCGGACAGAATCATCGGGCGATTTTGTCCGGCGATTGTCGGAGCAAGCCAATTATCCACCATGCTGGCCAAGCGCGTCATCCCGTGTCTCGATGTTCACGACGGACAGGTCACGCGTGGTGTGCAGTTCGGGCGCGCGGAATCGGGCGGGTTGCGGAACGTCGGCGACCCGGTCGAACTGGCGGTCCGCTACAACGACCAGGGTGCGGACGAAATGGTCTTCTTCGACATCACGGCCAGCGCGCACGGCCGTGCGAGCATGGTCGGGGTGATTGAGCGCGCGGCGGACCAGTGCTTCATGCCCCTCACTGTTGGCGGCGGCATCCGAGTGCTGGAGGACATGCAGACGATGCTGCGCGCCGGTGCGGACAAGGTGAGCATCAACTCCAGCGCGCTCGCGACGCCCGACCTCATCCGGCAGGGCGCGGAGAAGTTCGGCAGCCAGTGCATCGTCGTCTCCATTGACTGCAAGAAAGTTGCGCCCGACCGCTGGGAAGTTTTCGCCAAGGGCGGACGGCAGGCCACCGGCCTCGAAGCGGTCGGGTGGGCGAAGCGCGCGGTGTCGCTCGGAGCCGGGGAAATCGTCCTCAACTCGATCGACGCGGACGGCACGAAGGCGGGCTTCGACCTCGTCATCACTCGGCGCGTCAGCGAATCCGTCGGCGTGCCGGTGGTCGCCAGCGGCGGTGCGGGCAGCCTGGACCACATGGCGGACGTGTTGCTGGAGGGCCGGGCGGACGCCGTGCTGGCCGCGAGCATCTTTCACTTTGGCACCTACACCGTCGGCGATGTGAAGCGCCACCTGGCCGGGAAGGGGATTCCCGTGCGCCCGACCTGACTCCGCGTGAAACTCCCGCCTGCCAGCGTGATTCCACCTGAGAAGCTGACTCACTATTTATTGGTGCCTCAAGCGCGGGCGGACAAGTCGGCTTTCCTGGCGAGAGCCGGTTACACGATGGCGAGCCATGCTGCTCTGCTCTCGGATTTGCGCGCACAGATACTTTCCGAAGAGGTGACTCCCGCCGGAGAGAACCAGTTTGGCCGCTACTACGAAATCCGGGCAACATTGCGCGGTCCGAATGGGGTCACGTTGCGCGTGAAAACTGTCTGGATGACCGAACACTTGTCGGGCGAGACGCGATTCATTACCTTGCTGCCGGACAAAAGCAAATGAGCACATCACTCGAACTCTACACGGACGCGGCACTGAGTTGCGACCTGCCTGAGCATGGGTTGCGTCGCGGCGACGTGGTAAAGCTTGTGGATCAGCATTCGGCGCCGGACGGGACCAGGGGGTATTCCGTCGAAGTGTTCAACGCGCTGGGTGACACCGTGCGGGTGGTGGCGGTTCCGTCTTGGTCAGTGGAGCCGCTGCGCGAGGACGAGATGTTTTGCGTGCGCGCCGTGCATTGAAGTCGTCGTTTGCCCGCCAGCGCGCCGTCTGACGGCACTGGCGACGCCCACAGGGTTCCCTGTCATGGAAAGCCTCACCCAATCTCGCTACACACCGATCCTCTTGCTCTTCGCGTCGAACGTCTTCATGACCTTCGCGTGGTATGGGCATCTGAAGTTCAAGGACTCCCCGCTGTGGCTCGTCGCGCTGGTGAGCTGGGGCATCGCGTTCTTCGAGTATTGCCTGATGGTGCCGGCGAACCGCTGGGGCCACGGCACCTATTCGGCGACGCAGCTCAAGATCATGCAGGAAGTCATCACGCTGGTGGTGTTCTGCGCGTTTGCGGTCTTCTATCTCGGCGAAAAGCTGAAGTGGAACCACTTCGTCGCCTTCGCCTGCGTCATCGCGGCGGTATTCTTCGTCCGGCTCGGCTCGGGTGACAGCGCGTCAACGACTCCGCCCACTCTCAACTCTCAACCTTCAACTCTCAACCCTCCCCAATGAGCTTCTACGACAAACTCAAGTTCACCGCCGACGGACTCATCCCCGCCATCATCCAGGAGCAGTCCACCGGACGCGTGCTGATGATGGCGTGGATGAACCGCGCCTCACTCGAAACGACGATCGCCACCGGCAAGACGCACTTCTGGAGCCGGTCGCGGCAGAAGTTCTGGATGAAGGGCGAGTCCAGCGGACATGTGCAGGTGGTGAAGGACATCGCCTTCGACTGCGATGGCGACACGCTGCTCATCCAGGTCGAGCAGACCGGCGCGGCGTGCCACGAGGGCTTCAAAAGCTGCTTCTTCCGGAGCATTGAAGGCCCGGGTGCGACCTGGAAGGAAACCGAGCCGCGGCTGGAAACGCCCGAGCAGATTTACGGGAAGAAGTGATGCGTAACGCGTGATGCGTGATTTGCAACGAACCTTCCCGGCCTGACTCACGCATCACGCTTCATGGAAGACTACGCCTCCTTCGGCAGCCGTGATCATCTCATCACGCTCGGCCTGCTGGTATTTGCGCGTGGGATGGATTTTCTCAGCACGTGGTTCGCCACGCCGACGCTGGCGCTGGAGGCCAATCCGCTGGCCAAACGGCTCGGTTGGAAGCGGGGCATCATCTTCAACGTGCTTCTGTGCCTCGCCACAGCGCACTGGCCGCTGGCGGGATTGATCGTCGTCACGACCAGTCTGCTGGTGGCGGCGCGGAACTTCAAATCCGCCTGGCTCATGCGCGCGCTGGGAGAGGTGGATTATTCGATGCTGGTCAACGATGCCATGCACCGGTCGAGCCGCCGTTCCTATGTCGTCAGCGTGCTGGGCGAGACGCTCCTTTTCGGGCTGGTTGGCGGCGCGGTCGTGCTGTCCAGTGAATGGCCGTCGGTGCCGCTGGCTGTTGGCATGGGCATGATCGCGTATGCCGTGGCGGTGGCGTTTTACTCGCTGCTGGCGATCTGGCGTATGTGGTGGCGCTGACCGGCCTGGGCTCCGGGTGCTGGGCAAACATTGCTCAGGGAATTCCACCGTCCTCCTTTGCAAGTCATTCCACCTTGGCCTAGTCTCCGGCCCATAACACATGAAGAGCTTGCTGGTCTGGGTGGTTGTGCTCGGCGCTTTGGGCGGCGGCGGTTACTACGCCTTCAAAAAGTGGCCGGACAAGGTGGCCTTCTGGAAGGCCGCGGAGAAGGGCGATGCCGCGACGAAATCTTCCCGGCCCACCAGCGCCACCGTCACCACGCGTGACATCAATTTCGCCATCAGCGCCGCCGGCGAAATCACGCCCGCCGAGCAGGTCTCCGTGCGTCCTGAAGTCGGCGGGCGCATTGACAAGCTGCCGGTGGACATCGGCGACAAGGTGAAGAAGAACGACATCCTCTTCACGCTCGACGATCAGGATCTCCAGACCGAAAAGGCCCAGCGGCAGATCGAGATCGAGGGCGCGAAGCTCCAGGTCACCGGCGCCCGGCTCGCGGTGGAGAAGCTGGAACTCAACTTCAAGCGCACCAAGGACCTTTACGCGGCCAGGCTGCTGTCACAGGAAATCTATGACAACACGAAGAACGAACTGGAGGTATCCAAGAACGCCCACGACATTGCCCGGAACAATCTCGAGCGCTCGCAGAAGGCGCTGCAAACCGTCGAGGACAAGCTGGCCAAGACCAAGATCACCGCGCCGTTCGGCTGCACGATCCTCACGCGCCCCGTGTCCATCGGCCAGGCGGTCTCCGGCTCCGGCGGCGTCAACAGCGGCACCGAGGTGCTCACCATCGCCGATCTCAGCGAGTTGATCATCAACGCCCACGTCAACCAGGCCGACGTGACGCGCATCACCGCCAACCAGAAGGTGCAGATCGAGGTCGAGGCCGTTCCCGGGCTGAAGCTGTTCGGACGCGTGGACCGCATCGCCCCGCAGGCCACCATCAAGAACGGCATCAAGGGATTTTCCACACGCATGATCGTGAAGAACGATGAAAAGTCCGGAGTGCGGCCCGGCATGACGGCCAACCTCACCATTCCGCTGGAGACCGCCGACAACGTGCTGGCCGTGCCGCTTGCCGCCGTCTTCACCGACCAGGGTGACCGGTTTGTCTATGTGAAGCAGAGCGAAAAGTTCGTCCGCTCGCCGATCCTGATTGGCGTGACCGACTATGATTACGCGGAGGTGACGAAGGGCCTGAAGGGCGGCGAAACCGTTTCACTGGTCACGCCCGCCGAGGAACTTGGAAAAGTGCAGCAGGCCTTCGGCGCTGCGGCCAAGGGCGGCAAGGGAGGCGCGAAAGGCGGCGAGGGCAAGGGAGGGGCCAAGGGCGGAACCGGTGGTGCGAAAGGCGGGACCGCTGGTGGCGGCAAGGGTGGCGGAACCGGTGGCGCCGGAGCGGAGCGCCGTGGCCCGCCGGGCCAGTAAGCCAGCATCCAGAAACAAACACCCAGCATCGCCACATGGCCCTGATCGAACTACGCGGCGTCAGCAAGATCTACCACCTCGGTGGGGAGGAGATCCGCGCACTCGACAACGTGGACCTCGACATCAACGGCGGCGAGTTCATCTCGATCATCGGGCCCTCGGGCAGCGGCAAGTCCACGTTGATGCACATCCTTGGCTGCCTTGACTCGCCGACCCGGGGCAGCATCAAGCTCGACGGCACGGAGATCGCCAGCGCCTCCGCGCGCGAGCAGGCCCGCATCCGCAACCAGAAAATCGGCTTCGTCTTCCAGTTCTTCAACCTGCTGCCCAAGTTGAACGTCCTGCAAAACGTCGAGCTGCCGATGGTCTATGCCGGCTGCAGCGCCCGCGAACGCCGCGAGCGCGCCATGGCGGCGCTGAAACTCGTTGAGATGGACAACCGCGCCAAACATCGCCCGATGCAGCTCTCTGGCGGTCAGCAGCAGCGTGCCGCGATAGCCCGCGCGTTGGTGAACAGCCCGAAAATCGTCTTCGCGGATGAGCCCACCGGAAACCTTGACTCGCACACCGGTGAAACGATTTTGAGACTCTTCCACGAACTCAGCCTTCAGGGCCGCACCATCGCCCTCGTCACCCACGACCCCGAAATCGCCGCCGTGACGCCGCGCAAGATCGAGATTCGCGACGGCAAGATCGCCCAGAACGTGGACGCGAAGCTGTCCGGGCAGCGGGACGGGCCGAAGTTCGACGTTGGCGACCGCCAAAACCTGACGCCATGAACTTTTTCAACGCCATCGCCGTGGGGCTGAAGGAGATTTGGGCAAACAAGTTCCGGTCCTTGCTCACGATGCTGGGCATCATCCTCGGCGTGTCCAGCCTCGTGGCCATGTCCGCGCTGGTGAAGGGCATGGAAAACGGCATGAAGGCCGCGCTCATCGCCATCGGCGGTCTGGAGAAGGTGCGCGTGGAGGAACAGGACATTCCCGTCTGGCAGCAGCACATGGCCGATCAGGCCGTGGGCACGACGATGAACGATGTCCACGCCCTGCTGCACAGCGCGCCGCTGATCACGATGGTCGTGCCGGAGATGCGCACCCGGAACATCACCATGACGCGCGGTGGCAAGAGCATCAGCCCGTGGAACTTCATCGGGACGTGGCCCAATGCGGTGGACCTGAACCAGCACGTGGTCGCGCACGGGCGGATGTTCAACGAGATCGACGACGAAAATGCACGCAACGTGTGCGTGATCGGCACGGCGGTCCGAGATGCGCTCTTCGGCTCACCGGAGCAGGTCGGGCGCGAGGTCATTCCCATCGGCGAGTTCGTGAACATCAACAATCAGAGGTTCAAGATCATCGGGATGTTTGATCGCTACGAGAGCGAGCAGGACAGGAAATCGCGCGAGTTGCAGAAGGACAAGCCCGTGGAGCCGAAGACCGGGCCGGAGCGCAGCAAGGGTTTCGGCAGCGGCAAGGGCAGCAAGGGCGGCGGCATGAGCGGCGGCTTTGTCTATGACCTGAAAAACAACACGGTCTACATCCCGCTGAACACGATGTGGCTGCGGTTCCGCGCGGCCACCGGCGTTTCCGGGGCCGGCTCCGGCAGCTACAGCCGGAGCAGCGGCACCAGCGCCGGCAGCACCTCCGGCAGCACGGCGGAGTTTGTCCCTGATCCGCGCCTCTCCACGCTTTCGATCAAGGTTGCGAACATCGACCAGATGGACGAGGCGCTGCAGCAGGCCAAGAACGTCCTGATGCATTCCCACAAGGGCATCGAGGACTTTTCCTTCCGCACGCAGGAGAACTGGTCCGAGGACATCGGGACGGCCATCAAGAACTACCGCATGAGCGGCGGCATCATCTCCGCCATCAGCCTGCTGGTCGGCGGCATCGGCATCATGAACATCATGCTTGCGAGCATCACCGAGCGCGTGCGTGAAATCGGCATCCGCAAGGCCGTGGGCGCGACCTTCATCGACGTGTTCACGCAGATTCTCGTCGAGAGCGTGGTCATCGCCATCATCGGCGGGGTCGCAGGCCTGTTCACCTCCAACGTCCTGGTGCAAATACTCATCAAGCTTTCGCCGACGGGGAACACGCCCGTCATCACCGTTGAAAGCATGGTGCTGGCGTTCGCCTTCAGCGTGGCCGTCGGTGTCCTTGCAGGCCTCTTCCCGGCGTTCAAGGCGGCGAAGCTGAACCCCATCCAGGCGCTCCGCTACGAGTAAAGGGCCGGCGGGACGCCGGCGACACGGCAAGCCGGAGGCTTGCGCTACGTGGTTGCCGCAGGCGTCCGCGCTTGCTCTTGATCAAACCGGCTTCGTCTGCGCCAGCCACTCGTTGACTCCGCCACGCAGGGCTTCGCGTTCCTCCCTGCACAAACCCTGTGGATCAAAGCGGAGCCGGTAGTGCAGCACGAGCAGTTGGCGCAGGGGCTCAACGGACAGTTTGGCCAGTGGCTCGATGCGTGCCAGCCAGTCGGAGAGGGCCTCGCCCGGGCGACGGCCCAGCCCCAGCTCGTCGAGACGGGTTTCGATCTGGTAAAACTCGGAATCAAGTCCCGGGCACACGACCGTGGGCATGTCTGAACCGCCGGCTTCAATCCGCCGCCGTCGTTGCCGGGCCAGAACGCGCCATGCGAGCAGGATGATGAGTCCGAAGAGCGCGAAAAGCAGATAGTTCTGCCACTCCCCCGTGGCGCCATACCAGCGCCACTTCGAGAACGCGAACCAGGCCCGGGACCACTGGTCGGTGAGCGGTTCCCATGGGGACGCGTTCTGGTTTTCAGTTTGCACCCAGTCGGACGGAGTGGTGTCGAGGTCCGTCCATGTCTTCGTCTCGGAGTTCCAATACAGGCACCAGGCGTGTGCATGGCGCTCACGGACGATGAACCGGTTCACGCCCTTATCCGGCTCCTGGACCGACCAGCCATATGCATAGCGCGCGGGGATGCCCGCCTGGCGCAGCAGCAGGGCGGTGGCGCTTGCGTAATACTCGCAGTGACCGACGCGGTTTTTAAGGAGGAAGAAACCCAGCGGGGTCATGCCCTGCGGCACCTTGACCAGCGACGAGGGAAGGAAGGAGCCGTATTTGAAATTCGCGGAGAAGAACCGGCGTATGGCATGGACCCGGTCGGGACGTTTCAGCGCCAGCAGGTCCAATTCGTCAGCGATCTGCGCCACGGCGGGAAGTTCCGCCGGAGGAACCTGGAGATCCACCGCGCCAAGGATGGCATCGTCCAGAATGGGCGGACTCTGCACGCTCTCCCCCGGTCCGAACGTGGTGCGGTAGCGCAGGAAATCCGGCGCGTTGTTGACCCGGATGACCCCCTGACCATTGGTCATGACTTCGTCAACGGGGAGGTCGTGCAGCGTCGAGGTCCCGGGCGGTGTGGACAGCACGGCCTGTCTTCGTGAACTGAAGGTGGAGATGACCGCCGTGTTGGTGGCGGGCTTGGACAGCAGCGGCCAGGTTGTGCCGTCGTCGATGGCCTGCACCTGCCTTTCGGATTTTCGAACAATGTTGCTCCATCGGGGGCTTTGAAAGCGGTTGAAGGTGGCGTCCCGCAGCAGCTGCGGCACGGGACCGTTCTCGGGCTCGACCTGCATGACGATTTTGCCGGAGAGCTTGAGCTGGCCGATTTTGCCAATCGCCGTCGTGGCCTCGCTGTGGTCGCCGCCGCGTCGCGCCCAGTTGATCACCCACGAGGCGACCTTGTTCTCGATGACTGACTGCAGCTGGTTGAGGCCGCGATGGCCGAAATAGCCGGCCTTTATCACGAGCACAAGCGTCACAAGCCAGACGAGGGCATGAAATCTCCGGGGTCGTGTGGCCCACAGTGCAAAGCCCACGACTCCGCACAGTGCAAAATAGAACCATTCGTTGCGCTGGTTCACAAGGCAGGCGGAGAACAGCACGGTGGCGAAGTAGGGGTAGTCCAGGTTGATGCCCGGCGTGAGCGGTTGCGTGAGTCCCGCGCGCGCCGCGCGCCGCCGGGCCAGGGGGAAAAAGCAGGACCAAGGGTATTGTTCGTGGCCGCTGTAGGCCAGCGCGGCGACAACCGGGAACAGGATCATCGGAACCCAGTGGAAGTAGACGAACGTTGCCTGGGAGACGGAGTTGATCGCCTGGGATTGCGAGGCGAAGCTCATCGCCTGGAACAGCAGCATCACCTGGTTCGTCGCCTCGCGCGTGAGGATGCAGTAGATGCCGCCCACGACGGCGAGCAACGACGTGAGATCCGCGACGCGGTTGAAGTCCTTCACGTTGAAGTCCACGCGCCAGTCAATCCACCGGGTCGCTTCCAGCACCACGCCCATCAGCATCGCGAAGGCCATCAGGCCCGTCTGCCAGCCCCAGAGGAGCAGCGCGGCGGCCAGAAGGAAGGGCGGCGGTTTCATAGCTTCGACAGCTCCTCCGCCACTTTTCCGAGTTCAAGCTGCCGGAACCGCTCCGGCTCCGCCGACATCGGCCCCGGCTCCATCCGCGGCGCGCCGGCCTCGGTGACGACGAACACCATCAGCGGGACGCCCATCTCCCGCAGGCGTCGGATGAACTGCTGCCGCTGCTCATCCCACTCCACGAACACGCACAGGCAGCCGCTCAACTGACCCGCATGTTGCAGGACGAGCCGCAGCAGCGAGTTGAACTGCCGGTCACGACATGGCTGCACGGAGGCGAGGATTTCCAGCAATTGCTCCAGATGGCTCACTCCCCGGCCCATTGTGAAACAGTAGGCCTCCGGCCCGACGAACATCAGGTCCAGCAGCGACTCCTGCGCCTGCACCGTGCAGGCCAGGGACGCCGCCACGCTCACCGCCTCCTCGAACACCGCGCTCGCGGCCACCGGCAGAAACGTGTCGAGGATCAGCGCGTGCCGGGTGAAGAACTCGTCCTGAAACTCCTTCACAATGGGCTTGCCCGTCTTCGCCCAGCTCGGCCAGTGAATGTGCCGGAGCGCATCGCCCGGCCGGTAGTCGCGCAATGACACAAACTCCTCCGACTCGCCCACGCTCGCGGCGAGGGCCACGCCACCATGCTGGTATTTCAACTGGCCGGGCAGCTCCAGCGGCGGGATGGGGTAACGCCTGGGGAGGATGAGCAGTGATTGCGGCAGCGGCGCGCGGACGAACGTCCGGAACAGCCCGAACGGGTCCGGGCACGCGACCGCCACCGCGTCGAAGCGCAGCACGCCACGGCGGGTCGGGACGAGCCTGAGCTGGATGTCAGCCGAGCCCTCGGGGGGCAGGTCCGGGCAGGGGGCTTCGCTGACCTTGCCGCGAACATTCTGACGCAGGAGCCACGACCAGCGGTAAAAGCCGTTGTTCCGGTCATACCAGTTGCGTTTTTCCTCGCCTGGTTCCGGTGTGGAGATGAACTGCTCGAGGCTGGGACGCGGATCGGCGAGATCGTCGGTCACGGCGAGGCCCCGCTGCGGCTTGGATGTGAGATTCCGAAGTGTGACGCGGTAGTTCACCGGTTCGCCCACGGAGCCGAAGCGCGGCAGGACGCGCTCCGCCTCCACCCGCGTCCGGGAGAATTGGGTTCCGGCGAGGGCCGCGATAAAGAGGAGGCAAAGGAAGACGAACGCCTGGTAGGCGAGCGAGAGATTCGTGTCCACCCCCATCATCCCGGTCAGAAAGATGCCCGTGAAGACAAGCCAGCCTGCCTTGGTGAACCGCCGCCTCCACCACCAGGTGAAGGCCGAAGAGAGCATGTAGCTCGCGTGGAGCCGGCGTTGGAGCCATGAGGCCCGGGCGGGTGAGAAAGTGGGCAGGTGAGAAAGTGAGACTGGCGTCCGATGCTCTGTGGTCTTGGTGCTCACTTTCTCGCTTTCTCGCCTGCTCACCGGCTCCGGCTCACGCCGGCACCTTCAGCTTTTTCAACAGATCCTCCACCACGCTGCGTGCCGTCACACCGCTGAAGCGCGCCTGCGGGTCCATCACCATCCGGTGCGCGATGACCGGCACGGCCATCTGCTGGACGTGCTCCGGCGTCACGAACTCGCTGCCGTCGAAAAGAGCCGATGCCTGAGCCACCTTCATCAGCGAGAGCGATGCGCGTGGACTGGCTCCGAGGGAAACGCCGCTTGCCGTGCGGGTGGCCGAGACGAGGCTCACGATGTAGTGCTTGAGCTCGTCGCTGATGCGCACTTCGGTCACGGCGCGCTTGAGGGCGAGCGCGTCGTCCTTGGTGACGACGGGGCCGGCGTTGTCGAGGGGATGCGTTTTCTCCTGCGCAGACAGGATGGCGACCTCCTCGGCCGTGCTCACGTAGCCCAGGCTGAACTGCAGCGCGAACCGGTCCATCTGCGCCTCGGGCAGCGGGTAGGTGCCGCGGAACTCGACGGGATTTTGCGTGGCGATGACGAAGAAAAGGCCGTCGAGATTCCGCCGGTCGCCCTCGACGCTCACCTGGCCCTCGCCCATCGCCTCCAGCAGCGCCGACTGCGTGCGTGGCGAGGCGCGGTTGATTTCATCGGCGAGGAGGATGTTGGTGAAGATCGGGCCGGAACGGAACTCGAAGGCCTGCTCGCGCTGGTTGAAGATGGAGACGCCGAGGATGTCGCTGGGCAGGAGGTCGGGCGTGAACTGCACGCGCTTGAAGCTGGCGCTGATGCTGCGGGCCAGTGTCTTGGCGAGCGTGGTCTTGCCGGTGCCCGGGTAATCTTCCAGCAGCACATGACCTCCGCTCGCAAAAGCCGTCAACAAACGGCGGATGGCGGGGCCCTGGCCCTGCATCACGGTCTCGATGTTGGCGGCAATGGCACGGAAGGTCTTTTGCGCGGCTGCGAGAGAGTCGGTCATGGCGTTGGTTGGGTGCCAGAGGGAAGCGGAAGCCAGGGCAAAAGCCAAGCCTGTGTTGTGCCGTTTGATGCACGCGTCCGGGCTCGCAGGAGTATCGGCGCCAAATAAAACACCCGCCACAGCCAGAGCTGCGGCGGGTGCGTGGGGGAAAGACGGTGTTACTTCTTTTTCTTTTTGGCCGGAGTGGAGGAGGCGGCGACCGTGCCGGTCTTGATGCTTGTGGCGGTCAACTTGTCCCCGAGCGTGAAGACGCTGACCGAGGCTTCCACGCCGACCTTCAAGTCATCGAGTTTCACGGGTTTTCCTGAGTCGGTGATGATGGTGGTCTCGTCCACGGCGACAACCTTGTCGGCGATGGTGATGGTCTTGGCCGCCTTGTCCACGGCGGTGATCTTGCCCTTGAGGGCGTTGTCCACGGGTGCCTGACCTTTCTTTTTGGCCAGGGCATCGGGGGTGAAGACGGAGAACGCGAAGGCAACGGCCAGGGCGAAGAGGAAACGGGGCAGGGTGCGCATAATTGGTTTTGTGTTCAACGGATGGATGGACGGAGCAGGACAGGGGGATGTTACAGGAATGACCCTTCCAATCCGCCGACCGAATTGAACTCTCCAGCGCCGGTCCGGAATCGCGAGGTGAATGCCTCAGAGCCTGTCTGAAAACTGGGAGGGGTCCTGCGGTGCGGGATTTTGGTGCTGGCCAAGGCGGCGAGACCGGAGCATCCCCGCAGCGGGCTATGACGGTCGAGCCAACGCAGGCCAGCGCCAGAAGACCGCGCCGCCCGGAGGGTTTTCGCGGGAAAGGCCATCTGGCTGCGTTGCTCCTCAGTCGGAGACCGCTGCGGGTATCCTCCTTCGTCGCGCCTTGCCATCTGGCCTTTCCCGCGAAAACAGGACCCCTCCCAGTTTTCAGACAGGCTCTCAGCGTTTCCCCAGCCGTTCCAGCAGCTTGGAGTGGATGTTCCCGAAGCCTCCGTTGGTGAAGACGCAAACCACGTTGCCGCCCTGCGCGTGCTGCGCGAGGTGGTTTATGATCGTGTCCACGTCGGGCAGGAAGAGCGCGTGCTTGCCACCGGCCTTGAGATCGGATTCGAGCCGGGCTGTGTCGAGGCGTTCCTCGGGCCTGAGGACATTGGCAAAGGCGACTTCCGCGATGATGACGGTGTCCGCCTCGCCGAAGGCCGTGGGGAAGTCGTTTTGAAAGACGTTGCGGCGCGTGCTCTGCGTGCGCGGCTCGAAGATGGCCCAGATCTTCTGGCCGGGGAATTTGATCCGCAGCGCCTTGAGCGTCTCGCGGATGGCCGTGGGGTGATGGCCGAAGTCGTCCAGCACCGTCACGCCGCCGGCCACGCCGCGCACTTCCATGCGGCGCTTCACGCCCTTGAAGGTGTCGAAGCCGGCCTGGATCTGCTTGTTCGAGAGGCCGCAGTGCTTCGCCACGCCGACGACGGCCAGTGCGTTGCGCACGTTCAGTTCGCCGACGAGGTTGAGGTGAAACCTGCAGCTCGGCAGCTCGAACTCGCTCGCGGTCGCGCCGAACCGGAGGTTCGTCGCCCGCACGGCGTTGTTCTCGCCGAGGCCGAAGCGCTTCACCGGACAGTGCGTGACGTTGAGCAGCGGCGCGAGGTTTGGCTCGTCGCCGTTGGCCAGCAACAGCCCGTTGCGCGGCACGAGACGGATGAGCTGGGTGAAGGTCTTCTGCACGGCCGCCACGTCCGCGAAGATGTCGGCGTGGTCGAGCTCGAGGTTGTTGATGATGGCGACCTCGGGCATGTAGTGGACGAACTTGCTGCGCTTGTCGAAGAACGCCGTGTCGTATTCGTCGCCCTCGATGATGAACCACTCGCTGTCCGTGAACCGCGCGCCGGCACCGAGATTGGTCGGGATGCCGCCGATGAGATAGCTGGGGTTCAGCCCCGCGCTTTCGAAGACCCAGGTGAGCAGCGAGGTCGTTGTGGTCTTGCCGTGCGTGCCGCTGACGACGAGCGAGCGCTTGCCGCGGATGAAGAACTCCTTGAGCAGCTCCGGCAGCGAGCAATAACGCAGCTTGCGGTCCAGCACGGCCTCAACCTCGGGGTTGCCGCGGGCCATTGCGTTGCCAATGACGACGAGATCGGGCTGGTGCGCGAGGTTTTGCTCGGCGTAGCCGGATGTCACATCCACCTTCCGCTCGGCGAGGAAGGTGGACATGGGCGGATACACGTTGGCGTCCGAGCCGGTGACGCGGAAGCCGCGCTCCTGCATCGCCGCGGCCGCGCTGGCCATTGCCGTGCCGCAAATCCCCACGAAGTGAACAGAGCGGATGTCCGAAAGCATGGTGTGATGATGGGAAATGCCGGCGCGGTTGAAAGCAGGATTTCGATCTGACGAAAGAAAGTTGTGTTGCCTCCGCCTTGAAATGAGGAAGCAAAAGCCCGGCGCCCATTCGGACGCCGGGCTGAAGCCATGCCGCAGGCGGGCTAGACGGTGTAGGTGCTCGATGCGGTGTTGCCGCCGCGACCCGTCCAGTTCGTGTGGAAGAACTCGCCGCGCGGCTTGTCGAGGCGCTCGTAGGTGTGCGCGCCGAAGTAATCGCGCTGCGCCTGGAGCAGGTTCGCGGGCAGCACGGCGCTGCGATACTGGTCGTAGAAGTTCAACGCGGTGCTAAACGCCGGAGCCGGGATGCCGCGCAACGCCGCCGTGGAGACAATTTTCCGCCAGCCCTTCTGGCAGCGCTTGATCTCGCCGCGGAAGTAGTCGTCCAGCATCAGGTTCATCAGCTTCGGATTCTTGTCGTAGGCTTCCTTGATCTTGCCGAGGAAGCGCGACCGGATGATGCAGCCGCCGCGCCACATCAGCGCGATGCCGCCGTAGTTCAGGTTCCAGCCGTATTCCTTCGCCGCCGCGCGCATGAGCATGTAGCCCTGCGCGTAGCTGACGATCTTCGAGGCGTAGAGCGCGTCGCGAATGTCGGCGATGAACTGCTTCTTGCGCTCGGGGTTCGCCGCGATGCTCGTGAGGAACGGGCGTGGCCCCTTCAACTTCTTCGCCGCCTTCACGCGCTCGTCCTTCAGCGCGGAGACGCAGCGGGAGTAAACCGCCTCCGCCATCAGCGTGATGGGGATGCCGAGGTCTTGGGAGTTGATCACCGTCCACTTGCCCGTGCCCTTCTGGCCGGCGGTGTCGAGAATCTTGTCCACGAGCGGGGAGCCGTCCTCGTCCTTCTTGGCGAGGATGTCGCGGCTGATCTCGATGAGGTAGCTGTCGAGGTCGCCGGTGTTCCATTCCTTGAGCACCTCGTGCATCTCGTCGGCGGTCAGGCCGAGGCCGTGCTTCATGATGTTGTAGGCCTCGCAGATGAGCTGCATGTCGCCATACTCGATGCCGTTGTGGACCATCTTCACGTAATGGCCCGCACCGCCCTCGCCCACCCAGTCGCAGCAGGGCGCGCCATCGTCCACCTTGGCCGAGATGCCCTGGAAGATCGGCTTCACCGCCGGCCACGCCGAGGGCGAGCCGCCGGGCATGATGGAAGGCCCGCGCCGCGCGCCTTCTTCACCTCCGGACACGCCGGTGCCGATGTATTGAAAGCCTTTTCCTTCGAGATACTTCACGCGGCGGTCCGTGTCGCCAAAGAGGGAATTGCCGCCGTCAATCACTATGTCGCCCGCTTCGAGGTGCGGCAGGAGCGTCTCGATGAATTCATCCACCGGCTTGCCGGCCTTGACCATGAGCATGATGCGGCGGGGGCGCTTGAGCTTGCTGATCAGCTCCGGGATGGAGTGCGCGCCGAGCACCTTGGTGCCCTTGGCCTCGTTGGCGAGAAAGTCGTCCACCTTCGACGTGGTGCGGTTGTAGGCCACGACGGTGAAGCCGTGGTCGTTCATGTTGAGGATGAGGTTCTGGCCCATGACGGCCAGGCCAATGACTGCGATGTCGCCTGTAGGTTCCATGATGATTGTGTCGGGATTGACCGAATTCAGAGGCGCAGCCTAACGGGGTGTGAGAGGGCTACCAGATTTTTTTCGGGCGACCGCTCGGGAGGTGCATATTCGCGCACTGCCCCGGAGATACGGTCTTTGGAAGGGAAGAAGAAAAAGGCAGCATGTAAGGAGAAGGCTTCTGGTCGGATGCTTGTGGCGATGGCCGACCGGTTGGATTCCACGGTTGGCTCGAGCGCAGCACGTCCACGCAGAGGCACAGGAGTTTG
>JBAYGL010000032.1:0-19149 GCA_041666725.1 Limisphaerales bacterium | reverse complement strand
TTACTGAACACTGACTTGGCTTCCCCCATCGCCCGCGCTATCCCTTCCGCATGACCGAGACGGAGCAACAAGTCCTCGCCGCCCTGCGCGACCTCGAAGACGCCGTGCGTCGCTGCCGCACCGAGAATCCGCCGCCCCCGCTGCTGCCGATCTTCGACCGGCTGGACGCGCTCGCCGCGCAACTGCCACCCGGCACGGGCCACGACCTCCGTCATTGTCTCCAGCGCAAGAGCTACGAAAAGGCCCGCCTGCTCCTCGAAGGCGTGGACCCGGAGAAGGGGACGTGCGGGAAGTGAGTCAGCCGCATTTCAACGCCAGGTCGCAAAGGCGCAAGGACGCAAAGCCAGCAGACGGTTTCTGCGTTTTGCGCCTTCGTGTCCCGGCGTCTTTGCGTTAATCCCCATGCTTTCGGACACCATCGCCGCCATTGCCACGCCGCTCGGGGAAGGCGGCCTCGCGGTCCTCCGCGTTTCCGGGCCGCTGGCGCTTGAGGTGGCTGACAAGGTGTTCATCCCCGTCGGCAAGTCATCACAGAAACCCTCTGCCGCCGCGTCGCACACGGTTCACTACGGGCGCGTCGAGCGGGACGGGCGGTTCGTGGACGAGGTGCTCGTGGCGGTGCTGCGCGTGCCGCGCACTTTCACGCGCGAGGACACGGTGGAGTTTTCCTGCCACGGCGGGTTGCTCCCCGCCAAGCTCGTGCTCGACGCGCTCCTCGCCGCCGGTGCGCGGCTGGCCGCGCCGGGCGAGTTCACGCAGCGCGCCTTCCTCAACGGCCGACTCGACCTCGCGCAGGCCGAGGCCGTAGCCGACCTCATCCACGCGCGGACCGAGCTGGCACTCACGGCGGCGGGCGAGCAGCTCGCGGGCAAACTTTCCCAGCGAATCAACCAGCTCCGCGACGACCTCGTGAAGACGTTGGCGCACATCGAGGCGCACATTGACTTTCCGGACGAGGACATTGCTCCGGACACGCGCGGGCAGTTGCTCGCGCGGCTGGAGCGCGGCGTCGCGTTCATGGACGAGCTGCTGCGCACGGCGGACGAGGGGCAAATCCTCCGTCGCGGCATCCGCGCCGCAATCATCGGCCGGCCCAACGCGGGCAAGTCCTCGCTGCTCAACCAGCTCCTCGGCCACGACCGCGCCATCGTCTCGCCCATCGCCGGCACCACACGCGACACCATCGAGGAGACGGCGAACATCCGCGGCCTGCCGGTCGTGTTCGTGGACACGGCGGGCCTGCGCGAATCGCGCGACGACATTGAGATCGAAGGCATCCGCCGCACGCGCGCAATGGTGGCGAAGGCCGAGCTCGTGCTGCACGTGCTGGATGCGAGCGAGCCGCTGTCAGTGGAGGACGAACAGTTCCTCGCCGAGTTCGCCGGGAAGAAGCGTATCGTGGTGTTGAACAAGAGCGACCTCACGCCGCAGCTTGGAGGAGCGCGGCCTTTAGGCCGCTTCAATATCCTAGCGGGGGAGAGTGTCCCTGCTTCTGACGCTTCAGCCGAAGCTGGCTTGAAGCGGCCTGAAGGCCGCGCTCCCCTTGCCGTCTCCTGCCTCACAGGTGCCGGTCTTGAGGCGCTCAAGGACGCGATCAAACAGGTTGTGTGGGCCGGCGAGATCAAGGCGGAGATGCTTCAGGTGATGATCAACTCCCGGCATCAGGACGCTTTGCAACGTGCCCGCGCGGCGACGGTGCGGACGGCGGAGGCCTTGCGCGACGAGCGCTCGCTGGAACTGGTCGCGATGGACCTGCGCATCGCAGTCAACGCCGTCGGCGAGATAGTCGGCAAGACGACGACGGAGGACTTGCTGGACTCGATCTTCAGCCAGTTCTGCATCGGCAAGTGAGCGGGCGCGGGGAGCGCATTATCCTTGATGGCCGGGCTTGGGCGTTCGTCCAATGCGGCCATGAATCCAGCCGCTCGTTGCAACACATCTCACCTCACACGATCACCAAGAGACATCCAGTGGAATCACAGTGGAGCAGCTGTGTTCGTCGACTCCCTCTCCCTTCATCGGATGAGGGGAGAGGGCCGGGGTGAGGGGTTAAGTGCGTCGGCGTTGGTGGCCGCACCCCTCATCCGGCCTGCGGCCACCTTCTCCCCTCCTCCGAGGAAGGGAGAAGGCGCGCACCGTGGCCCTCGCCTGGCATTTCACCGGCTTTCGCCGCGAAGTGGCGTTACGCGCTGCCTCGTAACGGCCTTGCTCCTCTGCACCTTTGAATGGCACGCCGCGGCGAAAGACGTGCGGGAGTTTGGCGCGCAAGGCGACGGCAAGGCCGATGACACGGCGGCGGTCCAGCGGGCGGTGAACGCGGGCGGAGGCGTGCACTTCACCAAGGGCACTTTCCTACTCACGAAGACCGTGCTCGTGGAGCTGGACAAGACCGGCTTCGTAGCGCTCATCGGCGACGGCACGGCGCGCGTGGTGATGGCGGGAGCGGGTCCGGCCTTCAAGTTCCTCGGCACGCACGGTGGCACGGCGGACCCCGATCAGTTCAAGCCCAACGTCTGGGAGCGCCAGCGCATGCCCGTCGTGGATTCGCTCGCCATCGAGGGCGCGCACCCGGAGGCCGACGGCATCGAGGCCGAGGGCACGATGCAGATCACCATCACCCGCACGCACATCCGCGCCGTGCGTCATGGCATCCACCTCGCCGTGCGCAATCGCAACGTGCTCATCAGCGACTGCCACATCTACCATTGCCGGGGCGTCGGCGTGTTCTACGACAACGTCAACCTGCACCAATCTAACATCACCGGCAGCCACATCAGTTACTGCGCCGGGGGCGGCATCGTGGGCCGGGGCGGCAACGTGCGAAACGTCCACATCGCCAACTGCGACATCGAAAGCAACATGACCAAGGACGCACCGCCCACGGCCAATGTGCTTTTTGACTCGGCGGGGGGCTCGATTGGCGAAGTCGCGATCACCGGCTGCACCATCCAGCACAACAGCCCCGGCCCGGACTCGGCGAACATCCGCATTCTCGGCCAAGGTGATGACGCCGGACTGGCCAAGCGCACCGGTTCTGCGAAAACGCAGGAAGGGCACATCACCATCACGGGCAACGTGCTCAGTGACGTGCAGGTGAACGTGCATCTCAAGGACGCGCGTGGGGTGACCTTTACGGGCAACACGGTCTGGATGGGCTACCAGCACGACCTGCTGGTGGAAGATTCGAGCAACATCGTCATCGGCCCGAACAACTTCGACCGCAGCCCGCGTTACAACTACGGCTCCAGCTCAAACGTGAACGGCGGCCTGGTCTTCCTCAACTCGCGCGACTGCACGCTGACGGGCTTGCACATCAACGGGGTCTGGCGCAAGCCCGCCGCCGTGCTGCTTGAGAAGTGCGACCGCTTCCACCTCTCCAACGCGACCATCCTCGACTCCGACGGCGTCGGCCTGCTGCTGCGCGACACGACGAACACGCGCGTCGCCGGCTGTGTGATTCGGGACGACCGCGCCGAGCGGAAGGCGACGCGCTCGCTGCAAGTCACCGGCGGAAAGGGCAACTGGGTGTTGCAAAACGTGCTGGCGAACGGGCAGGAGATTGCCGCCGGTGCGGCCAGGTCGGAAGGCAACTACGACGAGAAACAGGCCGGGCGTTGAGCGACGGCTGGCTTGACGGGCCTCGGTTCGGGCAATGACTCTCCTGCCATGAACCGCCGTTTTAACCGGGGCACCTTCGCCGTCTGGCTTTCCGTTTCGCCGTGGCTGCTGGCCTGGGCGAGTCTGGCGGTCGCGGAAGCGCCCGCGCCCGTGCCGGGCGGCTTCACCCTCGCGGTGCTGCCGGACACGCAGTATTACGCATGGAAGTATCCCGACACCTACATCGCGCAGACACGCTGGCTGGCGGACAATGCCAGGCGATACAACCTGACCTACGTGTTGCACGTCGGTGACATCACGCAGCACAACACGAATTCGCAGTGGGAAGTCGCCGCCCGCGCCCATGCCCTCCTCGACGGAAAAATCCCCTGCGCCATCACGACGGGGAATCACGATCTGGGCCCAGAAGGCCGGGCCGGCACGCGCGACACGCAGTTCGCCAGATATTTTCAGCTGGAAAAGTTCAAGCAGTGGCCGACCTTCGGCGGCGTTTACGACAAGGAGCCGGGCCGAATGGACAACAGCTTTCACCGCTTCGAGGCCGGCGGGCGCAAGTGGCTGATCCTCTGCCTGGAGTTCGGCCCGCGGGACGACGTGCTGCGCTGGGGAAATGACATTGCCGCCCAGCATCCCGACCGCTCCGTGATTCTCGTCACCCACGCCTACCTGCGGCCGGAAAACCTCCGCTTCAACCGCCACGCGTTCATCAAGGTGGCTGGATTGGAAGTGAACCTCGGCATGGACAGCTACGGTGTTGCGCGCGCCGCCGCCGGCTTCAACGACGGCGAGGACGTGTGGAAGAAGCTCGTTTCACAGCATGCAAACTTCGCGCTCGTGGTGAGCGGGCACGTGTGTTTCACCGGGCGGCTCGACAGCGAGGGACGGCACGGCAACTCCGTTCACCAGATGGTCGTGGATTATCAGAATGCGAAGGAGGGCGGGCAGGGGTTCCTGCGGCTGCTCCAGTTTCATCCTGATGGCAAGAGCGTCTCCGTGGCGGACTACTCGCCCTTGCTGGACCAGTTGAGCGAACGGAAGGGTGCGAGCTACGAGTTCAGCATCGCCCCGCCGCCGGTGCCGAAGCGTTTGTTCTGAGAGATAGTGTCAATTCCCCGCTCCTGCGCCGCGTCGAACGACGATGAACTCCTCTGTGATTCGGTCGTCGTGGGTGCGTGGCTGCGTGCTGGCCGGTGCCGCCTGGCTTTTCACCCTGTCCTTCGACCTGCCATCCGGTTCGTCCGCTGGTGCAGCCGAGCCGATCGCAGGCGAAAACGCGGCAGTTCCGGAGGAATCTGGTGACGACGCGCGTGTTTCCCTCGCCGTGGCCCGTGAGCGGGCCGCATTGGCTCACGTGATTTACGCGACCACGATGGACATCATCCACCATCACTATTTTCGCAAGGGGCAGGCAATCCTTCCGGCGCGGGCCATGGAGGAGGTGTTCACCGAGGTGGCCGAGCAATCCAAGGTCGAGGGGCGCTGGATCGCGGTGAACACCAAAGCCATGAGCATCCATCATGAGCCCAGGACCAGCTTTGAGAAACAGGCAGCCTCGGCGATTGCCGCGGGCCGTGAAAAGTTCGAACGGGTCGAGAAAGGATACTTTCGCAGTGCCCGGGCCATTCCCTTGGGAGAGGGGTGTGTGAGTTGTCACGAAGGCATGTTTCGTGGGCCTGCGAATTCTCCGCGATACGCCGGACTCGTGATCAGCATTCCGATCAAGTAGGGAGTCGATTGGGACGGAGCGCGGCGGAGTTCACGTCTGAGCAGGGTTCGTGGAGATGGCCGATTTCCTGTTTACAGCGAGGGGTCTGTTGCTAGGATCGGCCTCCGCTGCACGCCATGAGAAAGATTGAAGCCATCATCAAACCCTTCAAGCTGGAGGACGTGAAAGAAGCCCTGACGAGTGCGGGCATCGAGGGGATGACCGTCATCGAGGTGAGGGGTTTTGGGCGTCAGAAGGGGCACACGGAGATTTACCGCGGCAGCGAATACACGGTGGATTTTCTCCCGAAGCTGAAACTTGAGATCGTTGTGGCGGATGGCAACGCGCAGACGGCGGTGAAGGCCATCGTGTCCGCCGCCAAGACGGGCAAGATTGGCGACGGCAAGGTGTTTGTCAGTCCAGTCGAGAGCGTCGTGCGCATACGCACTGGTGAAACCGGAGATCAGGCAGTTTGAACGCCTTTCGTCCAGTTTTTTTACGCCCGCCCGCCAAGAAGTTTTTTTGCCGTCAAAAAACTGCGAAACCCCTGAATTTATTGGCCAAAATGGCACTGTGAACAACGTGTTGGTAAGTCTGAACAAAATGTCCTTCCAGACGCGGGATGCCTGCCTTAAAAGCATCCACGGTTATTGCACTTCCGACAAAAATACATTGAGGGACGATTTTCCTCAGAATCTGGAAGTGATTTGTTTTAAGTAATTGTAATTTAGACACTTAAGTTTATTTCGAGCCACCTCAAAAACGCCGCCATGAATCGCTCTTCCCTTAACTTACGGCACATGAAAAAGGTCTGGAAAACAGGGCCTTTATCGGTGTTGCAGGGCTGTAACAGAGCGGCGTGAATAAGCTGGACCGAACGGGACTTTTGCGAAATTTGGCGCAAATGCATCCAATCGCTGAAAAAATCTGGTCTGCGGCTCAGGAAAACCTCCGTTCGCTGCTCAATCCCGAGATTTACAAACTTTGGTTTGCACCGCTGCGCGCCGTCGCGATGGATGCCGAATCTTTTACAATCGAAGTCCCTGACGACTTTTGTGAAGTGTGGCTCAAGGACAACTATCTGGGACTGCTGCGCGATGTGATAGCGAGCGCAACGGGGAAGCAGTTGGACGTGCGCTTTCAAGTTTCCGCGTCCGCGCCGGTGCAGAATCATCACGCGGTCAAGAGCAAGCCCGCCGAGACATCCGTGACCGCCGCCGCACCCGCACGCAACAACAGCCACTCGTTGCACGAAGCTGAACCCGGCTTCAACCCCCGCAACACCTTCGACACCTTCGTCGTCGGCAACAACCAGTTCGCCCATTCCGCAGCGCTCGCGGTCGCACAGGCTCCGGGCAAGTCCTACAATCCCCTGTTCCTCTACGGCGGCGTCGGCCTCGGCAAGACGCACCTGCTCCACGCCATCGGCCATCATGTTGCGGCTCACAAGAAGGGCGCGCGCGTGGCTTATGTCACCACCGAGAAGTTCACCAACGAATTCATCTCCGGGTTGCAGGACAATTCACTCGCGCGTTTCCGCAAGAAATACCGCCAGACTGATTTGCTGCTGATCGACGACGTTCAGTTTCTTGCCGGCAAGGAGCGCATTCAGGAGGAGTTCTTCCACACCTTCAACACGCTGCACGAGGGACACAAACAGATCGTCCTCACCTGCGACCGTCCGGCCAGCGAGATTCAGGGCCTGGAACAACGTCTTGTCTCCCGCTTCGAATGGGGTCTGGTCACGGATCTGCAGCCGCCGGATGTTGAAACGCGCGTGGCCATTCTTCGCAAGCGTGCCGCCGCCATGGGGTGCGCGCTGCCTGATGACCTCGCCGATTTTCTTGCCAGCCGCATCCGCACCAACATCCGCCGTCTTGAGGGTGCTCTCATCCGCGTCGTCTCCTTCGCCTCGCTCACCGGCAAGCCCCTGAGCATCGAAGCCGCGGAGAACCTCCTGCGCGACGTGCTGCACGAGGAAAGCCGTTTCACCCTCACCATCGAGGTCATTCAGAAGCGCGTCGTGGAACACTTTGACCTGCGCATTGCCGACATGACCAGCAAACGGCGGCCTGAAAACATCGCCTTCCCGCGCCAGATCGCCATGTTCCTCGCCCGCCAGATGACCGAAAGCTCGCTCAACACCATTGGCGAGGCCTTTGGCGGGCGTGATCACGGCACGGTTCTTCACGCCTGTCGTCTGGTGAAGGATCGCATGGAGGTGGACCCGGGCGTGCGTCAGACCGTGATGATGCTTGAGAAGAAGCTCCGTCGCTGACGGAGGCTCTTGAATGCACGTCTGGACGTTTCCGCGAATGCGCGGAGTTTTGGTCCGCCGCGCGAATCAAAAGGGTGCTCCCGGGCCGTGGATTCTTTGCCCAAATAAACCAAGGAAACCGGCCAGCCTGCGCCGATTGCGAGCGAAAACAGCGAGCCGCCTGCTAGGGAACTTCAACGACCAGCGGCTTTCCTGCCGCGTCCTTGGTCAGTTCGAAGCGTTTTCCCGGCGGAGGCTTGGGGAGGCGGGGAAGCATTCCCTTTTTCACCAGCTCCTCCAGATTTTCCGGTGGGCGATTGTTTCGGGCGACGAACTCTTTCACCAAAGAGTTTAACGTCATCACCAGTGTGACGGGAACTTCGGGTGGTATCTCGGCGGCAACGAACGGCTCGCTGGCCGGGGTGCCGGCCTGCTTCGGCGACTGTCCTCCTGCCGCCGGTTTTACTTTCTTTTCCGACTGGCCGGGGGCGGTTTTCACGCTTTCCTCAGTCTTCTTCTTGCCGCAGGCGGACAGCAACAGCGAGGCACACACCAGCATGCAGGACGGTAGCGCGATCAGTCTCATGATTTCGGCGAAGCTTGTGGGAGCTTCCGTCCCTGTCAAGCCGGCATTGGGTTAGCGAAAACCAGATGTCGGAGGATAAGTGCGGGACGGCCGCAAAGCCTGGACTCGCGAAGGGGGCGCATCTGGAAGGAGGCAATGGATGGGGCGTGATCGGGATGCCGTGCCTGACTGCCTGGCGGGTGGAATATTGGCGGCACGCAACACGACCAATGTGTCCGGAAGCGTCCGTCCGAGGCGAATACTCGTGGACCACTTGCGCGTCTATCAGCGGACGCCATGAACATGTCCCAAGATTCAAATCTCAAATTCCAACATCCGAACTTCAACCGCCGAAGCAGCGAGGCGGATTGGCAGGCGGAAGGCTCTGTCTCCGCGTGGCGGCGGCGGAGTGGCTTTGGGATCCGGACCTTTGGGTTTCTTTTGAGCCTGGGATTGGGAACCTGGAACTTCACCCACGCCGCCCAGACCAACCTCAACGGCCGCACCTTCACGCTGCCGGACGGTTACACTGTCGAGCTGGTCGCCAGCGCCCCGCTTGTCAACCGCCCGATCTCGATCTCGTTCGACGAGCGCGGCCGGCTCCATGCGACCGACTCCGCGGGCATGAGCGACAAGGCCGAGAAGCAGATCGAGAGCAAGCCGCACCGCATCGTGCGTCTCGAAGACACGGATGGCGACGGGCGATTCGACAAGTCGGTCGAGTTTGCGGACAAGATGATGTTTCCCGAGGGCGCGATGTTTTACGAAGGCTCGCTTTACGTCGCCGCGCCGCCACAAATTTGGAAGCTCACCGACACCAACGGCGACGGTGTCGCGGACAAGCGCGAGGTCTGGCACGACGGCAAGACGCTCACCGGCTGCGCGAACGATCTGCACGGCCCCTACCTCGGCCTGGACGGCTGGTTCTACTGGACGAAAGGCGCCTTTGCCGAGCAGCACTACACGCTTCCGAACGGCAGGCCGTTTGACACGCGCGCCTCGCACATCTTCCGCGCCCGGCCTGACCATGCCGGTCTCGAGCCCGTCCTCACCGGCGGGATGGACAATCCCGTCGGCGTGGCGTTCCACTCCACGGGCGAGCGATTCCTGAGCTGCACCTTCGTCCAGCCCGTCAGCGGCAAGCGTGACGGCCTGCTGCACGCCATCTACGGCGGCGTCTACGGCAAGGACAAGGACTCCATTTATGAGCACAAGATGACCGGCGGGCTGATGCCCGTGATGACGCACATGGGGGCCGCCGCGCCGTGCGGGCTGACCACATATCGTTCCCAGGTCTTTGGCTCGGATTGGACCGACAACCTGCTCGCGTGCTACTTCAACCTCCGCAAGGTCGTCCGTCATCAGCTCATCCCCGACGGCGCGACGTTCAAGACCAGGGACACCGACCTGCTGGCTTCTGATCATGCGGACTTCCATCCGACCGACGTGTTGGAGGACGCCGACGGCAGCGTGCTGATCGTGGACACCGGCGGCTGGTATAAAATCTGTTGCCCCACCTCGCAGCTTGCCAAGCCCGACGTGCTGGGCGGCATCTACCGGCTGCGCAAGGCCGGAATGCCCAGACGCGAAGACCCTCGCGGCCTCAAGCTGGGCTGGCCCACGCTCAAGCCCGCTGAACTCGCGAAGCTTCTCGGCGACGAACGACTTTACGTTCGCCAGCGCGCCATCTACGAGCTGGGCAAGCGCGGTGAAACCGGCGTGTCCGCTCTGCGCCAGCTCCTCGTAGGAGACGACGTGAGGAGTCTCAAATCAAAATCGGAGCGCGGAACACAGAACGCGGAGAGGAAGTCAGAGACACCTCACGTCGTCTCCTACGGAGCGGATGCCCGCCGCGACGCCGTGTGGGCGCTCGCTCGCATCGCTGGTGCTCCGGCCCGCGAAGCTGTGCGCACTGCGCTCAATGACACCGACGATTCCGTCCGCCATGCGGCGATCCACGTCGTGAGCTTGTGGCGGGATGGCGCCGCCGCCGGCCGGCTTCAGTCCCTGGTCGAGTCCGGGAATGCCGCGCTTGCCCGGGTGGCCGCCGAGGCCCTGGGACGTATCAATGCCGCCCCTTCAGTCGCAACCCTGCTCACAGCTGCCGACAAGGCGCAGGCTGGGACGGTCACGCCGACGGACGCGCAGCGCGTCCTGTTCCACTCGCTCACCTACGCCGTCATGGAGATGAGCGATGACGCGGGCACGGCCGCGCGCCTCGCTGCTCCGAGGCCTTCGCCGGCGGCGATCATCGCCCTCGACCAGAAGGGCAGCGGCGCACTCAAGCCCGGGCTGGTCATCCCGCTGCTCAGTTCGCGTGATCCGGTGCTGAAGCAGACCGCGTCCTGGGTGGCCGGCCATCGCTCCGACTGGGGCAGGCCGCTGGCCCGATACTTCCACGAGCTGCTGGCCCGGGAGACGTTTCCAAGTCCTGACCTGACGGAGGCGCAGGCCCAGCTCGGGCAGCTGGCCAAGTCACCTGACATCCAGGAAGTGCTCGCAGGCCTCGCCCGCGACGCCCTGGTTCCGCTGCCTTCACGGCTGACAGCCCTGCGGGCGATGGCCGCTGCCGGGCTGAAGGAAACGCCTGCGTCCTGGGTGACGGCCGTTGCCGAACTGCTCCGCGATCCGAATCTCGAACTCGTCCGGCAGGCCGTGGCGACCGCCCGCACCTTCTCCCCGTCCAAGCAAAATGCGGCGTCCTTCGCCGCGGCCCTGGAACAGGCCGGACGCAATGAAGCGACGCCCGCCGAGGTCCGGCTCGATGCGCTTGCGGCGGCCGGCGGCATCGCCAGGGTGGAACCGGCGCTGTTTGAATTTCTGATCAAGCACCTTCAGCCGGGCCAGCCCATGCTCGTGCGCAGCGCCGCCGCCGGCGTGCTGGCAAAGGCGAGGCTGGCCGATGGCCAGCGGCTCGAACTCGCGGAGACCCTGCGCGGTGTCAGTCCGCTTGATGCGCCGAAACTGCTGCCCGCCTTCGACAAGTCACCGAACGAGGCGCTGGGCTTGAAACTCGTCGCCGCGCTCAAGGGTTCCACGGGTCTGCGCGGTTTGCGCGTGGACTTGCTCAAGCCGCTGCTCGCCAAATATCCGAAGTCCGTGCAGGACGCGGGCGCGGAGCTGCTCGCGCTGCTGAATGCGGATGCCGCCAAACAGCGGACTCATCTGGTCGAGCTGGCCCCAACGCTCAATGACGGCGACATCCGGCGCGGGCAGTTGCTGTTCAACAGCCAGAAGGCAGCCTGCTCCGCCTGCCACGCCATCGGCTACCTCGGCGGCAAGCTGGGGCCGGACCTCACGCGCATCGGCCAGGTGCGGACTGAGATGGATTTGATCGAGAGCATCATCTACCCGAGCGCGAGCTTTGTGCGGAGCTACGAGCCGTTCACCGTGGTCACAAAGGGCGGCGATGACTTCACCGGCATCGTGCGCAAGGACGCCCCGGACGAGATCGTCCTCGGCACCGGCCCGGAGACGGAGGCCCGCGTGGCGCGGGCGGACGTGGCCGAGCTGCGCCCCGGCAAGGTTTCGCTGATGCCCGACGGCCTGGAGCAGGCGCTGACCAGGCAGGACCTCGCGGATCTCATCGCGTTCCTCAAGGCGACGAAGTGAGAGGGGAACAGTGTTCAGTAACCAGTTTTCAGTGAGTTCGCAGGCGAACGGAGGCCCAACTGAACACTGGTTACTGAATACTGAACACTCTCCGTCACGTCAGCAGCACTCCCTCAATCGCCAGCAGCCGGCGCTTCCAGTCCAGCCCGCCGGAGAAGCCGCCGAGCCCGCCGTTCGCGGCGAGGACGCGGTGGCAGGGGATGAGCACCGGAATCGGATTGGCACCGCAGGCTCCGCCGACGGCGCGCGCGGCTTTCCGTTTGCCGAGTTCGTCGGCGATTTCACCGTAGCTGCGCGTCCCGCCGCGCGGGATGCGGCGCAATTCATCCCAGACGCGGAGGCGGAACTTCGTGCCGCACGAGAGGTCCAGCGGCGGGAGCGTGGTCCTGGGGTTGCGGCGCGGTGCGGTCGTCAGCGCCACGAGCAGGGCGGTTTGCGCCTGCTCCGCCCAGGTGCGAAAGGGGGCGGGAAGTTCACCCGCAGGCCGCGCGTCGCCTCGCTCGCGCTTCGTCGGGAAATCGAGCCGGGCCAGCCCTTCCGCCGAGAAGTGCGCGAGGAAATCTCCGAACGGGGTCGCGAGCGCTGCGATGTGGAGGATTTCGGGCGGACGCGGCATTGGGGAGGATTAAGAGCAGGATCAGGGTTGGGGGCAAGAGCGACCTTTCCTCGTGCTCTTGACCAGGCCGGCGTCTTCACCGGCCGCCGAGGATGGCCTTGAGCAGGCCGAAGAGCACGGCGAGGAAAACGAGAAACAGGAAGATGAAGCGGTTGCGGGCGACGCGACGCTCGTAGCGGAGCGGACGCAGGCCCTGAATCTGGCCGGAGCCCAGGAGTTGCACCAGTTTTGGGTTGATGGAGGGCGCGAGGCCGAAGCGGCGCTTGATCCGCTGGACGGAGGACGCAAGGTCGTGCGGGCGCGGGCCGAGTTCAGGGTGTGGGCCGGCCGGTGGCGCGGGGGCGGCGGACGCCTTGAGGCGCTGCTGGTCCACGTTCTCGAAAATCGGCGCGACCGGGGCGGCGGGCGTGACTTGGGGCTTCGTTCCACCGGGCATTGTAGCGGCGCGGAGCTTTGGGGTCCCGGGCCAGAGGGGCTGGCCGGATTCGGCCTGCTTGATCTGTTCCTGCAGCGCGGCGATCTCGGATTCAATCGCGCGGGCGCGTTCCGAAAGCGGGTCGGACTTTTTTCGGAACAGGGACATGATGGGCTAACCGATGCTGGATGCTGGTTTGAAAGGCACCGCAATCCTGAATCCGACACCCAGCATCATTTTTTGAAAAACAGCAGGAGCGTCGCTCCGAGCAGGACCGCCACCGCGACGGGCCAGGTGAGCGCGAAGCCCAGCCGGCAAAGCTCGCCGAAACTTTGTGCGCCGAGAAAGTGGCCTTGAATCCTCGCGGGGCCGGCGGCGGGGGCCGAGGAGCCGGACTCCAGCGTGCCATCAAGCACCGGCCATTTGAGACGGGCGCCGTTCCATTCCATGCGGGCGTTCTCGATGGCGGTGAGGGCGCGTGTGAGTTCGACGTTGTAGGTCTCGGCGTTCCAGCCGTCCTCGTTGATGGCTCCGACCTTGTCGAGGGATTCGCGGAGGCCGGCGAGGGATTTGGCCATCTGCTCGGTGTCCCGGCGGGATTTGAGTTCCGCCTCCTCGAGCAGCACCAGGCCGCGCGCCAGGTGGTGGAGCATTTCCTCGCGGCCGGTCTGGAGTTCGACGCGGCGGCGGCGGGATTCTTCCAGCGTGGCGCGCTCGCGTTCCAGTTCGTCCTGCTTGCGCTTCAGCTCGGCGAGCTGCTGCTGGGCGTCGGAAACCTTGAGGTCGAGCTCCTCACGGCTGGGCGGGCGGCTGGGGTTGGTTTCACTCATGGTGGCGGGTCGGACAGCGGGGCGGGTGGTGGTGAGGACGTCGCTGTCCACAAACTCGGATTGATCAAAGTCCGAAGGCATGGCGAACTGTAGTCCGGGCGCGCGGGGTGGAAAGGGAAAATTGAAAAACGGAACAACTTTCGTCGTGCGCGACAGCAGTCTCCCCGTCCGCGTTTCCGGCGGCCCATCCCTTCAATGCTCGTAATTTCTCAGCCGTCGCAGCGCAAGCCTGAGCGGCACGTAGCCCAGCGCGATGGAGAGCGCGGCAAAGGCCGTGAAGCACGACAGCACCGGAGGGTCGCGCAGTTCGGAGTTCCAGCGCCAGGGCGAGCCCCAGGCCAGCAAGAGGACGCTGGCGACGATGTAGAGGAAGCTCATGACGAGGGCGAAGGTGCCGCCGAATCCGCTGACGATCTTGCTGGGGTTGTCCTCGCGGAGGTTCGGGTAAAGCACGCCGATGCCCAGCGCCAGGGCATTGAGCGTGAGCGTCATCACGGTGATGGCCCCGGCGAAGTAGGCGGTGCGCTCGGCGGGCATTTGCAGCATGTGGCAGGAAAAGACGATCATCCCCAGCGTGACGAGGAGGGATGCCCCGGCGGTGAGGGCGAACTTGGCCAGCACCACGCGCGGCAGTCCCAGCGGCGCGCGGCCCACGATCCAGAGGCGTTTGCCTTCCAGCGAGAATTGCGGAAAGACGAAGCGGGTGGTGAGCGTGGAGAGATTGAGCGAGCAGGCGGCGAGGTTCAGGTAGGAGACAAGGTGGAGCCAGAAGGGGCTGCCGATCTGCGAGGTGAAGTGCCGGAGGTTCATGATGTAGACGCCCAGCAGGCCGAAGAGCACAAGCGACTGGCCCCATTGCGTGGTGTCCCGCCAGAACATGCGCACGTCCTTGACCATGAGCGCGCGGACGTCGCCCGACAGCCAGGTGAAGAGGCGGAAGAACAGTTCGAGCGGGCCTGCGCGGTAGTGGAAGCGCCGACGGCGGTCCTGCCAGTGGCGGAACCATTCCCACTGGCCGAACACGCTCGCGCGGCTGTGGACGACGGACGTGGCCTCGTAAAACAGCCCGCCCATGCGCGTAAAGGTCAGCGTGCCGAAGAACAGCACGTAGCTCGACAACACGAGCACGAAGAAACCCGCCGACGCCCGCGCGCCCTCCGCCCACTGCTGGACGCTGGCGGAAAGCCAGTAGCTGGGGAGGAACGGGAATTGCGCGAAGCGGGTCTTGGCCAGCAGGCGGTCGAGCACGGCGAGCACGCGGGTTTCGAGGGATTCCTCGTTCACCGCCTCCGGACGCAGGTAGACCCTGATCGCGAAGAAAAGGCCGACGGCGACGACGACCGCGGTGATTTGAAACGCGCGCCGGTCGAGGAACCGGGCCAGGTTCACCGCCGCCCAGGCGCCGAAAACCGCCGGCAGGACGATGAAGAGCCCGACCAGCACGACCGTGAGCCCGTAAAAGTGCCAGGGGACGTTGCGCCACATCCCGTAGGCCCCGAGCAGCGGCGCGATGAGGAAGAGGAAGGCCCACGATGCAAGCACGGCGGATTCGATGAACTTCCAGCGGAAGACCGTCTGGGCCGGCAGCGGCAACGTGAGGAGGGCGGCGGTCTCGCGGTTGCGGAAGAAGTTCGAGTAGCCGATGACCAGGTTGCTGAACAGCAGCAGCACGAACAGAAATGCAAAGAGGAGGAAGAGCAGGCGCTCGATCAGCAGCTCGCCGATGCCCGGAAACGTGCCGATGAATTTCAGCCCCCGGTAGAAGAGCGCGAACGCCATCACGATGTAACCTCCGATGAAGAGGAGGATGATGGCCGTGAGCAGCCGGGACTGTTCACGCACGGAACAGAGCCGCCGCCAGGATTGAAGGAGATTCACCCGCAGCAGAAGCAGCAGGGGTGACACGGCGCGATTAGAATCGGCTGAAGCCACGCGCAAAGAAACCAGGCCAACTGACAATCCCTTGAAGTGGTCGGGGCGGTGAGATTTGAACTCACGACCTCTTGGACCCGAACCAAGCGCGCTACCAAGCTACGCTACGCCCCGAACCAAGGGGCACGGAAAATGCCGGGCGGCTCCGGGAAATGCAACGAAGTTTTTGGAGAATCGGGAAAATGCCGTTTGTGCGCGGGTCAGGGCCCGGGCGGGCATCGGGGAAGGAGCGTGCGCTTCGAAGCGCACGGGATTCATGTGAGAGCCAGCCCCGGAGATGAGCGGCGGCCGGCTCTCATTTCAGCGCGGCCCAGACCCGATGAACATCGTCGTGCTCGTCCAGTTCGTGAAGGAATTCGCCGACCTCGGTGCGTTGCGCGTCGGTGAGTTCGGGGAAACTCTTCGGCACGTAGCCCATCTCGCTCGTCACCACGGTCCAGCCGTTCTTCGACAGCCATTGCGAGACGGCGTGGATCGCCGTGCGGTCGGTGATGAAGCGGGCGCCGGTGGCACCCTCCGGGATGTCGTCGTTCTGCGCGGCGGCCAGGGGTTCGACTTCGTTTGCCCCGGCCTCGATGGCCGCGGCCTCAATGTCCGTCCCAGCGGCCGGGTGGTGGGCTTCGACGAGGCCGACGTGATCGAAGAGAAACTTGTTGCTGCCGGTGTTTCCAAGCTGGCCGGCCTTGAACAGCACGCGGATTTCGGGTGCGGTGCGGTTCACGTTTTCAGTCATGCACTCGACGATGACGGGCACCTTGTGCGGCGTGTAGCCCTCGAAGACGACGTGGTCCATCACCAGCTTGTCGTCGCCGGTGCCGGAGCCTTTCTTGATGGCGCGCTCGATGACATCGCGGTTGACGCTGTCCTTGCGCGCCTTTTCGCAGGCGGTGAAGAGGCGGGCATTGGCACCCGGGTCCGGTCCGCCCAGCTTGGCGGCGACCATGATTTCCCGGACGAGTTTGCCTGTCGTCTTGCCCTTCTTCAGGTTGTTGACGAGGCGTTTGGCGTGTAACCACTGGCGACCCATGCGCCGAGCATGGAAAATCCAGCCCCACTGTTCAAGTTTCAACGTGGACAGGCAGGCAGGTTCGGGGGCGCAAAGCCCAAAATGCCGGGGGGCGGCTCCGGCTCAAAACACCGGCACGAGATCGGTCTTCCTCACACGCTCGCCTTCCCAGACGACTTCCTCGGTGACCGGGTCGTAGGAAAAGACCCGGTGCTGGCTGCCGGGCGCGGCCGGGACATCTTTCTTCGGGAGCCATTTGGCCAGCTCGGCCTTAGTCTTCATGTGCTGGGGGGCGGTGGCGAGGTTGTCCCATTCGTTCGGATCGCGCTTCATGTCGTAAAGCTCCTCGGAGCCGTCGGCATAGCGGATGTAGCGCCATTGCTCGGTGCGGATGCCGTGGTTGCCCTTGTTGTGGGTGGTGATGGCGGGCCATGCGCGCGGGGCGGCGGCGTTCTTGAGCTGCGGCACGAGGCTGTGGCCTTCGAGGTCCGGGCGTGCGGGCATCCCGGCGAGATCGAGCAAGGTGGGGAAAATGTCCAGCAGCTCGGCGGGGCGGCCGCACTTTGACGACTTGACGATGCCCGGCCCGGCGAAGATGAGCGGAACGCGCGTGCTGCGGTCCCAGAGGCTGTTCTTGCCGGTGATGGCCTTCTCGCCGAGATGCCAGCCGTGGTCGCTCCAGAGCACGATGACGGTGTCGTTGGCGCGGCCCGTGGCGTCGAGGGCGTCGAGCACGCGGCCGACCTGCGCGTCCATGTAGCTCGTGCTCGCCAGGTAGGCGCGCACCAGCGGCCGCCATTCGCCGTAATGTTCGAGCGTCTCCAGGCGCGGCTCGGGAAGCCGCCAGTGCAGATACCACGAGAAGCGCGGTGTGTCGTCGCGGTCGGCGGGCTTCACGGGCGGCATCTGGAGCGTGGCGTCGGGGTAGAGCTCGAACCACTTCGGCGGCGCGAAACAGGGGACGTGCGGCAGGCGGAAGCCGGCTCCGATGAAGAACGGCCTGTCCTTCGGCGCCTTCTTCAAGGCTTCGACGGCGGCGGAGGCGATCTTGTAATCGCAGCCCTCTTCATCCTTTTCCGGAAACGGACCCCAGTCCATCGCGGGATGCTGCGGGCCGGGAAGCTTGTTGATGCGCTGCGCGGGCCGGCCCATGCCGGGTGCGGGGCCCCACTCGTTGAACTCGGCGGCGCGATCCTTCGGCTTGATCGAGCCGTCGTGGTAAATCTTGCCGCAGGTGTAGGTGAAGTAGCCGGCGCGCGTGAAGGTCTGCGGCAGCGTGACGTGGTTCTTCGTCGCCTCCACGTCGCGGATGCCGGGCACGAGGCCGTGGATGCCGGTGGACGACGGCCTCAGGCCGGTGAGCAGGCTGGAGCGCGAGGGATTGCAAAGCGGGGCCTGGCAGTGCGCGTTGGTGAAGAGCGTGCCGCGCGCGGCGAGCCGGTCGATGTGCGGCGTCTTCACCTGCGGATGCCCGCCCAGGCAGCCGATCCAGTCGTTCTGGTCGTCAATGGCGATGAAAAGGACGTTGGGTTTCGACGCGGCGGAGGTCTGGCCGCACAGTGCGCAGAGGAAGGCGACGAGGGAGAGGAGAAGTTGTCGGTGCATCATGGCGTGTTCTAGACGGAGTGTGGTGGAAACGAAGTTACGGGGAAGGCAAAACTTCCACGCCCGCCTTGCCGCGCGGGCAACAGGGGACACGCGGAAACGTGTCTGGACCAGAATGCGCGCGCTTGTAACCAGGTCTGAACTCACCTTAACTGACGTCACCGTGACCCACGGAAATGAACATCATGCGCCTCTCGACGGATCCTGCTCGAAGCCGGAGCTTTGCCCGCTGGACTCCGTGCGCCCGGGCGTGTCCGTGCGCATCAAGCAGCTCAACGGTTCGGCGGAGGTCACCAACCGTCTCCGGGAGCTGGGCTTTTGCGAGGAGCAGCGCATCAAGCTGCTGATGAACCACACCAACATCATCTGCCAGGTCTGCAACGCCCGCCTCGGCATCAGCTCCCAGCTCGCCAAGACCATCATGGTCGAAAAAGTCCCTCCGCCGGGGGGAACCAGGCACAAAGAGCCGTAGCTTTTCGCAAGCGAACGAAAACTTTTCGCAAACCGCCGGATGCGCCGCCGTCCGCCAGCACACAGACTCTCCGACGCGTGATCAGTTCAAATCCAGCCACCGCCCGCCGCTAGCGCTGCATCGGAGCCATCACCATGCCCGACAACACCCTTCAACCCCTCACGTCCCTCGCCCTCGGTGCCACGGCCAGGGTCGCGGCCATCAACGTCCCGCCCGCCGACAAGTCCCGCCTCATGGAAATGGGCCTGCTCGTCGGCACGCAGGTCGAGCTCGTGCGCTTCGCCCCGCTGGGCGACCCGGTGGAAATCAAGGTGCGCGGCTACAACCTCACGCTGCGCAAACACGAGGCGGAGCTGATTCTGGTGAAGAGCAAGTAAACAGCGAGAGGGCTTGTCGCCATGAAATTCGTAATCAAACAATCGTTCACCGTCGCCGCTTGCGTAAGCCCTCTGAGCCTATGCTTGTCGGCAGTTCTGTGCTCATACGACCCGCTTACCCAGATTGTATACGTGGCTG
>JBAYGL010000031.1:0-19582 GCA_041666725.1 Limisphaerales bacterium | reverse complement strand
CCGGTCTCCGACCCGGCGCGTGCCAAAACCGTCGCGAAGAATGCCGGGGCGGAGTCCCGCGCTCCGCAATTCTGCCTTCTCGCCCCGACCGCGTGCGTTCCCCACAACGACCTTGCGTGGGAGGACTACTCCGCCCGGCAGTTCGCCCGGATCGCCGAGGCCGACGCCCGGCGCCGGCGTGACGTGAACTCCGCCGAAAACAAGTATTGGGCCGGGCGCCACGAGGCCGTGCGCAAGGTTGTCGCCGGAAAGCCCGGCCCCGTCGTGCCGTCCGTTTCCGGCGCCACGGCCATCCACAACAACGTTGACCGTTTCATCGCCGTCCGGCTCTCCGCTGCAAAGGTCCAGCCCGCACCGCTCGCGGACGACGCGACCTTCCTGCGCCGGCTTGCGCTCGACATCGTGGGCGTGCCGCCGACACCCGGGCAGCTCCGAAACTTCCTTGCCGACAAATCCCCGGGCAAGCGTGCCGCCGCGATCGACCGCTTCCTCGCCATGCCCGGCTGGGCGGACAACTGGGTCGGCTACTGGCAGGACGTGCTCGCCGAGAATCCCGGCATCCTCAAGCCGACGCTCAACAACACCGGTCCTTTCCGCTGGTGGATCCATGAATCGTTCCTCGACAACAAGCCGATGGACCGCTTCGCCACCGAGCTGGTCGCGATGGACGGCAGCGTTTATGGCGGCGGCCCGGCGGGCTTCGGCCTCGCCACGCAGAACGACGTGCCCACCGCCGACCGGGCGCAGATCGTTTCACAGGCCTTCCTCGCGATGAACCTCGCCTGCGCCCGCTGTCACGACGCGCCCTATCACGACTTCAAGCAGAAGGACCTCTTCAGCCTCGCCGCGATGCTCAACCGCGCGCCGCAGGAAGTGCCCAAGAGCAGTTCCGTCCCGGCGAACGCCAACATCGTCGTCGGCAAGCGCATCAAGGTCACCCTCAAGCCCGGCGAGAAAGTTCCGCCCGAGTGGACCTTCGCCTCCTACGGCGGCGCGTCCACCGCCGACTTCACCCGCAAGGCCGACGACACGCGCGAGCAGCTCGCCGCGTTCATCACCTCGCCGGGCAGCGACCGCTTCGCGCAGGTCATCGTCAACCGCGTCTGGAAGCGTTATCTCGGCTGGGGCTTCGTCGAGCCGGTGGACGACTGGGAGAACAAGACGCCGTCGCATCCGGAGCTGCTGGCGTGGCTCGCCCGCGAGTTCATGACGAGCGGCTACGACCTCAAGCATCTCGCGCGGCTCGTCTTCAACTCGCACGCCTACCAGCGCGTCGCCGGCCTGCACGTGCCGAAGTCCGACGAGCCGGAGGACCGCCTCTTCGCCTCGCCCGCGCGCCGCCGTCTCGCCGCCGAGCAGCTGGTGGACTCGCTCTTCGCCGTGACCGGCAAGCCCATCGAATCCGAACTGCTCACCCTCGACAACGACGCCAAGAGCGCCGCGAAGGACTTCCTCAACCTCGGCTACGCGCACCGGGCCTGGCAGTTCACCGGCCTCTCCAACGACCGCGACCGCCCCGCCCTCTCCATGCCCAGGACGCAGGCGATCATCGACGTGCTCGCGATGTTCGGCTGGCGCGAGTCCCGGCAGGGGCCGCTCTCCGCGCGCGATCATTCGCCGAACGTCCTCCAGCCCGCCGTGCTCGCCAACGGCGACATGGGCAACGGCCGCATCGCCCGCCTCACCGACGACTGCGCCGTGACGGAGCTGTGCATCGAAAACAAGCCGCTGCCCGCGCTGGTGGAAAGCCTCTTCACCCGTGTCTTCTCGCGTCCACCCACGGCAGCGGAACGTGCGAAGTTCTCCGCGTATCTCGAAGCCGGCTTCAAGGACCGCGTCGTCTCCAACGCCCCGCGCAAAACCCGGAAGGACTTCGACCCCGCCCAGCTCCTGAGCTGGACGAACCACCTCAACGCGAAGGCCAGCGAACTCAAATACGCCGTCGAGGAAAAGGCCCGTCAGGGCGACGAGCCGACCGCGCGTCTCAAGAAAGACTGGCGCGAACGGGCCGAAGACGTCCTCTGGGCGATGGTGAACTCGCCGGAGTTTGTGTTTGTGCCGTGACGTTCAATTCACTCCAAGACCGACAGCCAATGAGCGACAAAAAACTGCTATGTGCAAAGTGCGGAGGCCAAATGCAGGAGGGTTTTGTTTTGGAGCAAAACTTTTCAAACTACGTGCCGAGCGTTTGGGTGGAGGGAAAGCCGGAACCTTCCTTCTTCACCGTGACCAAGGTTTTTGGGAAAACTAAACGGGTCGTAACTTCGTATCGCTGCGCTGCTTGTGGCTACTTGGAATCCTACGCGCTAAAAGAATGGACGGGCGACGTGAATCCAAAGTGAGCATCCCAAAGTCTGCTGTAATCGAACTTTAATGAACACAAACACTGTAGTCTCTACTCGACGCCAATTCCTTGTCGGGGCCGCCGCGGGCGCGGGCACCCTTGGCCTCGGCGGCCTTTCCCCGTTGCTTGCCCAGGAGAAGAAGACCTATCCGCAGGGCAAGGCCGAGCATTGCATCTTCCTCTGGCTCGGCGGCGGCTGCGCGCACACGGACACCTGGGATCCCAAGCGTCTCGGCGATCCGCAGAAGAAGCTCGCCGGCTCCGCCTACCCGGCCATCGACACCGCCATCCGCGGCGTGCAGCTCTGCGAGCATCTCAAGGGCACGGCGAACCTCCTCGACCGTTTCGCGCTGCTGCGCACGGTGAACCACGACATCATTGACGAGCACGCCGCCGCCACGAACTTCGTCCACACCGGCCGCCGCCCCACCGGCACCATCACCTACCCGAGCCTCGGCTCGCTTGTGTCACACGAGCGCGGCTCCCTGGCGGACGGCGTCCCGCCCTATGTCGTCATCGGCTATCCGATGATCATGCGCGGCCCCGGCTTCCTCGGCGCGAAGCACAGCTACGTCTATCTCACCGACACGGAGAAGGGCCCCGCCGGCCTCACGCGCCCGCCCTACATCAACTCCGCCCGGCAGGCCGACCGCGAACAGCTCCTCACCGAATTGCGGAAGGGCTACGTCGGGCGCAACAAGGGCGACAAGGTCATCACCGACTACGACGAGGCCCTTGCCGCCTCCGTCACGCTGGCCAACGGCGACTTCATGACCGCGTTCAAGCTCGACGGCGAGGCGTCGTCGCTGCGGCAGACCTACGGCGGCGAGTTCGGCCAGCGCTGCATGCTGGCGCGGCGGCTGGTGCAGCGCGGCGTGCGCTTCGTCGAGGTGTCCTTCAACCTCAACTTCATCAACGGCACCGGCTGGGACACGCACAACGACGGCCAGCTCAAGCAGCACATCCTCATCCAGCAGCTCGATCAGGCGCTTGCCACGCTCGTGCTGGATCTGGAGAAGACCCGGCTGCTGGACAAGACCCTTGTCGTCGTGGCCACGGAGTTCGGCCGGCCGCCCGAGTTCGATGGCGGCGGCGGACGCGGCCATCAGGGCAAGACGTTCAGCTGGGCGCTCGCGGGCGGCGGCTTGAAGACCGGGCAGGTCGTCGGCGAGACGGACGAGCTGGCCAAGAATCCGGTCAGGCAGCCGATGTCGGTGCCCGACGTTCACGCGACCATTTGCTCCGCGCTGGGCATCAATCCCGGGAAAAATCTCTACGACGGCCCGCGCCCCGTGCCCATCACCGACCGCGGCGAACCGGCACGCCAGCTCTTCAGCTGAGTCGCCCCACGGTTTCGAAGCGGACGCGGCAGACGCCATTCCGTCGTCATCGTCACTCGCCGAAGCTGCGAGGAGGAGGCACTCATACCAATTACCGGTGAAATCTGGCTGAATCCAGGCGGAGGGAACTGCGCTCCTCCCTCTCCCTTTGCGGAGCAAGGGGAGAGGGCCGGGGTGAGGGGTTGGCCGCGCCGGCGTTGGTGGCCGCACCCCTCATCCGGCCTGCGGCCACCTTGCTCCCCTCGCTCCGCGAAGGGAGAAGGTGCAACCCGGCCACCGCTGCCAGTTCCACCAAACCTTCACACGGAGTCGGCATCATATCTCCGTCCATGTGCCGGGAACCGGCGCCGGATAACGCCCACCGGAGTCGGCCTTGAGCGGCGCCTCCGACTTGTGCGTCATCGTGTCTATGCCGGGAACCCACTGGAACTTCGACGCCATCGCCTCGTCCCATGTGATCGTGCGGCCCATGTGCACCGCCGCGCGGCCCATGATCGCGGCCAGGTTCGACTGTGCGGCGCGCTTGGCCTGGTTGAAGGGCTTGTTCTCCCGGATCGCGGCGAGAAAATCATTCCACTGATATTGCCACGACGTGAATTCCTCCTTCGGCGCGCGCCATTCGATGTGCTCGCGGCCGATGCGCTGGTCCTTGTAGGTCTCCACCGTGCCGGCGTGGATGTTGCCGGAGAACATCGCCGCGCGCTTCGTGCCGTGCGTGTAGGTGACGAATTCGTCCTGGCATTTCGGGATGTAGCGCACCGTGTGGTATGCCTTCGAGCCGTTGGGGAAGGTCCACTCGACGTTGAACGAGTCGAGGTTCTGGCTGCAATCCTTGCTGTTGGCCGCGCGTCCGCCCACGCCGTGCGCGCTCACCGGCCACGCGTCGTGAAGCCAGCACAGCTCGTCGATCTGGTGGATGTCCATCTCCGACCACAATCCGCCTGAAACCCAGTAGAATTTGGTGAAATTGCGGAGCTGCCATTCCAGGTCGGTCTTGTCCGCCGGTTTTGGCGCGAGCGGCCCGATGCCCTGCATGCGATAGGCGCGCGTGTGGAGAATCTCCCCCAGCTCGCCCGCCTTGATGCGCCGGATGAGTTCCTGGCGGTTGGGCGAGTGCCGGCACATCAGCCCGGCGGCAATCTTCACGCCCTTCTTCTCCGCCGCCTCGCCGGCCGCGATCACGCGCCGGACCCCGACCGGGTCGGTCGCGAAGGATTTTTCCATGAACACGTTCACCCCGCGCTGCACCGCGTATTCGAGCTGCTGCGGGCGGAACGCCGCGTAACCGGTGAGCATCGCGATGTCGCCCGAGTGCGGACGAAGGACATCGATCGCCTTCTTGAAGGCATCGAAGCCGACAAACCGGTTTTCCGACGGCACCTCCACGCGGGTGTCAAACTTGTTGCCCAACGCGTGGTGCGCCGAGTCCAGGCGGTTGTCGAACAGGTCCGCCATGGCCACCAGTTTGACCGTGCTCCCCGTGGCCTCCATCGCGTTGACCACGGCACCGCTGCCACGGCTTCCACTGCCGATCAACGCAAGCCGGATCGTGTCGCTTCCGGCGGCATGGACATGCGGCAGCGCCAGGCCGGCCAGGGCCGTGCCGGCGATCTTCATGCTGTTTTCCGCAAGGAACTGGCGGCGGGACGACTGGGGTGAGGTGGTGTTTGAGGGAGTGTGGTTTGGTTTCATAGGATCGTAACGGCGGGCCTTCACCCGCAGGATGAACAAAAAAACCGGCCGGGCTTTTCCGAGGATCCGCTGGGCTCAGCGAGTGCTTCACAGAGACGCAGTGCAAAGCTGCTCCATTCACGCAAGATCGGGAACAGCCCCACATCCACCGACAACTTCGGACGACCTCCAACTGCAACGGCGCGGCTGGCAACCGCCAGCCGCGCCGCATCCGGAACATATCCATCACCCTCACTCAGGCTTCTTGCGGCCGGGGCCGCCGTCACCGAGGCGTCCGCCCAGTTCGGCGCGGGACTTCTCCCACTTCTCGAACTGCTCCTTCGTCAGGATCTCCTTCATCTTGGCCGACATCGACTCCTGTATCTTCTGGAATTTCTCACGGCGCTCATCGGGCGAGGCATCGCGCAGGCCCTGGAGCGTCTGGCCCTGCTCCTGCATGGCCGCCCGCACCTTCTCCTTTTGCTCGGCGCTGAGGTCGAGTTCCTCCATCATCTTCTGGATACGCTCACGGTTGCCGGAAAACCCGCCGGCCGCGGGTGCGCCGCCGCGCTGCTTCTCCCATTTCTCATACTGCTCCTTGGTGAGCACTTCCTTGAGTTTGGCGGCCGTTTTCTCCTGAAACTCCTGGAACTTTTTCACCTTCTCCTCGCGTGGCGTGCCTTGGTCGTCGCGGAGTGCGCGAAGCTGCTCGCCGCTCTCGCGCATGAACTCGTGCACCTTGCTCTTTTGATCCTCGGTCAGGTCAAGGCCCTCGAGGCCGGCGCCAAAGCGCCCGGTGCCCGGACGTTCGCCCGCGCCGGGCTTGCGGGCCGCCTTGCCATCGGCTTCCGCGGCCTTTCCAACCGACACGGTGGCAAGCGTCAGGATGACGGTCAAAATGATGGAACTGCTTTTCATGTGGTGTTCTTTCGTTTGGGGCCGCCGCTGTTGCGGCGGCCTGTTGGACTACGGTTCGGGTGACGTTGACCGGCGTCGCCGGTTACACGCTCCTGCCGGCAACAATCTCGACTCCGGCTGTGCGACCGCATAGTTTCCGCCCGTGTTCCGTCCGTGCATTGACCTTCACGAAGGCAGGGTAAAGCAGATCGTCGGCGGCTCGTTGAGCGACAGCGGCTCCGGCCTGCGCACGAACTTCGTTTCCGAAAAGTCCGCCGCGTGGTTCGCCGAACTCTACCGCCGCGACGGGCTCCGGGGCGGTCATGTCATCCAGCTTGGCCTGGGCAATGAAGCCGCAGCGCGCGGCGCACTGGCCGCCCATCCCGGCGGCCTGCACCTCGGCGGCGGTGTGAATCTGGAAAACGCCGGGGCATGGCTCGATGCGGGCGCGTCGCATGTCATCGTCACCTCGTGGGTTTTCCAAGACGGCCGGTTGAACTGGGATCGGCTCAAGTCACTCGTCGCAACGATTGGAAAGGATCGCCTCGTGCTCGACCTGAGCTGCCGCGTGCGGAACGGGAAGTATTTCGTCGTCACCGACCGCTGGCAGAAATTCACCGAACTCGTCGTCTGCGCGGAGACGCTCGAGCGCATGGCCGGATGGTGCTCCGAGTTCCTGGTCCATGCCGTGGACGTCGAGGGACTCTGCCACGGTGTGGATTTGAAACTGGTGAAACTCCTCGGCGAAGCCTCGCCCATCCCGGCGACCTACGCCGGTGGTGCCCGTTCGCTCGAAGATCTGGAACTTGTCACCCGCGAAGGCCGGGGCCGCGTGGACCTCACGATCGGCTCTGCACTCGATATTTTCGGCGGAAGCGGTGTGCGCTACGAGGACTGCGTGGCGTTCAACCGCCGGGCGGGTGCCTCCTCGGTTTGAGCAGGTTTCCGCCTGTATCCAGCTGACAAACATCGCACTGGATCATTCGGTGAAGACGCCTCCGCCCTCTCAAGCACATGACTGTCAGATTCACCGAAGAGAACCGGCTGCTCGAAAGCCTCCACCGCCGACGGAGTGATTCTCGGTAACGTTTCCCCGGTTTTCCTTCTGAAGCAGGCATGGACACGATAAAAAGCGATGCGCCCATGCCCGACGAATCCAAATGCCCTCAGTGCAGCACGCCGCTACCGGGCGGCGCGCTCGCCGGGCTCTGCCCCGCGTGCCTCCTCAAGATGGGCGCGACGGCGGACACTCTCACCGACGCCAAACAACCCGCGTTCCAGCCGCCGCCCGTGGCCGAACTCGCCGCGCTCTTTCCCCAGCTCGAAATCCTCGAACTCATTGGCAAGGGCGGCATGGGTGCGGTTTACAAGGCGCGTCAGAAACAGCTCGACCGCATCGTCGCGCTGAAAATCCTCCCGCCCGGCATCGGCGACGACCCCGCGTTCGCCGAACGCTTCACCCGCGAAGCCAAGGCCCTCGCCAAGCTCAACCATCCCGGCATCGTCACGCTGTATGAGTTTGGTGTCACCTCCGGCTCTCAACCATCAACCCTCAACTCTCAACCGCTCTACTACTTCCTCATGGAATACGTGGATGGCGTGAACCTGCGGCAACTGCTCGCCGGCAGCCGCGTGTCCGCACGGGAGGCGCTCGCCATCGTGCCGCAGATTTGCGACGCGCTGCAGTTCGCCCACGACCAGGGCATCGTCCACCGCGACATCAAGCCGGAGAACATCCTGTTGGATCGCCGCGGGCGCGTGAAAGTGGCGGACTTTGGGCTGGCGAAGATTATGGGAGCGGATGCGGAACGGAGCGCCGATTTCCAAATCGGCTTGATGGATGCATCGAAGCCCAACGAGCCGATCAGGTGCTCGGCGCTCCTCACCGATGCCGGGCGCGTCATGGGCACGCCGCAATACATGTCGCCGGAGCAGATCGCCGCGCCGGGCGAGGTGGATCACCGGGCGGACATCTACGCGTTGGGCGTGGTGTTCTACCAGATGCTCACCGGCGAACTGCCCGGCAAACAACTCCAGCCGCCCTCCGCCAAAGTGCAGATAGACGTGCGCCTCGATGAAATCGTCCTACGCGCCTTGGAACAGAAACCCGAACTCCGCTACCAGCAGGTCAGCCAGGTCAAGACGCTGGTGGAAACGATTGCGGCGACTCCCGGTAGCAGCCGAAGCCTGCCGCGCCAAAGCGAAGCAACGGCGGGCGAGGAGGCTAATAATGGGAAGCCAAATCAATCGCGATGGTTCAGCACATTTTTTCCTTTCGGTGCGCGCTGGGCAAACCTTCGGTATGGTCGAATTTGGTTAGCGACTATGCAGTTTTGGATCTACGTCCTAGGTTGCCTTGCGGCGTTCGGTCAACTCGGCACTTCTGTAGGGAAATTTTGGCTGTCGCTTTTTCCCATCCTTGGGATCGTTTTATTGGTCGAGGCTCTTGTTGACTACCGCAAACAACGCCGCTCGGATCCGGGTAGCAGCGGACGTGAGTCCGCTCAAACTGAATCCGAACGCGACCCGACCAATCAGAGCCGCCCGTCGGCTGCTACGAATCAAACGCCGCGCTTCTCGCGCACGGCCATCCGGCCTTTGCGCTGGGCTCTGATAATTCTCTCCGTCATCGCCGTGATCATGGCTGTGCAGTTTGGCGTCGCCTTTAACACTGCGAAAAACGGCGAGCCGCCGCAGCGGTGGCGGCAAATCCAAAATGGGATGAGCCGGGCAGCGGTTCACTCGATGCTCGGTGATCCGGATGCGCGGCGTCAGGCGGATCCACCGTTCAAAACGGTTGAGGTCTGGAAGGAAAAGGCGTGGTTCGGCGCGCAGACGCTGGATCTGACATTCGATGACGGGGATCATGTGGTGTGCATTGCGAGGGAGGCTGTCACCTGGCCGGGAAGCTTGTTAATCGGCGAGCCGGTGGCCTCAGCTCCGGTCCCTTACTTGCTTTTGCTGTTTGGAATTCCCGCCGTCGCACTCGCGGTCATTGTCCTGATCATCCGTGCCGTCAGGCGCGCGGTGAAAACACCTGATGACAGCAGAGCAAATGCAGTTTCCGTGTCAGTTTTGGAATTCTGGACGGGTTTGGAGCGCGGGAATTACGCGCAAAGCTGGGAGGCCGCCGCGCCGATGTTCCAGCGCACCATCGGCAAGGAGGAATGGGTGGCTCAGATGGAAAAAGTCCGGCGTCCGCTGGGCGGGGCCGTGTCCAAAAAGGTGCGCTCCATGAATTTCGCCCCTGACAGGTCGCACATGGATGCGGAATACCTTGCGACATTCGACAGCCGGCGCGAGGCGGTGGAAACCGTGTCATGTGCCCTGCACCCAAACGGCGAATACAAGATCATCAGCTATTACATCAAGCCGCTCGGCGGACCGGGCGAAGCCTCATCTGGAAAGAGTTAGAGACTCCTCACATCGTCTCCTGCGTTTCTTGAAATGACATCGGACGCTCCATCTTCGTCCACGCCGGGCGACGTCTTCGCCACGACGCATTGGACGGTCGTGCTCGCGGCGGGCGCGCGGCACACGCCGCAGTCGGATGGCGCGCTGGAGGAGCTTTGCCGCACCTACTGGTTTCCCCTCTACGCCTACGTCCGGCGGCGCGGGCACGCCAGGGCGGACGCGGAGGATTCGGTGCAGGCGTTTTTTGCGCGGTTCCTGGAGAAGAATTACCTCGCCGGCTTGAACGCCGAGCGCGGGCGGTTCCGCGCGTTCCTGCTGGCGGCGTTGAAACATTTTCTGGCGAACGAACGGGACAGGGCGCAGGCGCAGAAGCGCGGCGGCGGCAGAGCGCCGCTCTCGCTGGACTGGGAGACGGCGGACACACAATTCCAGGTCGCCGCCACAAACGAGCCGAGCCCGGACAAGGCGTTCGACCGCGAATGGGCGCTGGCGCTGCTGGCCAAGGTGATCGGGCAGTTGCAGGCGGAATGCGCGGCGGACGGACGGCTGAAGTTGTTTGATCGGTTGAAAATGTTCCTCACGTCCGGCAAAGGCGAATCCACGCAGGCCGAAGTTGCGAAGTCGCTGAACATGGAGGAAGGCGCGGTGCGCGTGGCGATCCACCGGCTGCGGAAGCGTTACCGGGTGCTGTTGCGGGAAGAGATTTCGCAGACGCTGGCAGACGAATCGCAGGTGGACTCGGAGATGCGCGCGTTGTTCGGGGCTTTTGGCGGATGACGGGCGTTCCCTTCAATCGCCGACCTGAGCCAGTGAGTCGTAACCTCTGAATTGATAATTCGGTCTGTTCTGACTCATGAAAGCACTCGCACTCCTCGCCCTCGGCCTGATCCCCGTCGTCGCAACCGCCGCGGAGACGCGCCTCCAGCCGCTCCTGGCCGTTCCTGACCAGATCGTGCTCAAGGACGATTTCTCCAAGCCCGCGCCGCTGAAGAAGGAACACTGGGGCGCGCGGCAGGGCACGCGCTGGACCATCGAGGACGGCGTGCTGCGCGGCCGGCCCTCGACGCCGGAGTATCAGGCGAAGCGTAAAGACCACAAGGGTTTCGAGCCGCGCATCAGCGCGCCCATCACGCCGCCGCAGTTCATCGCGGAGTTCTCGGTGCGGTTCAGCGGCGGCAGCGAGACTGCCGCCGTGCCGTTCATCGAGTTCGGTCATCACGTCTGCCGCGTGCATCTGGGCCAGGGCGGCACGGAGGTGCTCGCGGACCACGAGACCACGCGCGTCGCGGAGGCGAAGGATTTCAAATACGAGGCCGGCAGGTGGTATCGCGTGCTGGCGGAGATGAAGGGCGACGAGTTTGTGATCCAGTTTGCGGACGGGCCGACGTTTTACGCGAAGCACGAATGCTTCACCAAGCCCGCCCCCAGCGGCGGCAATGGACTGGGCGTCACCGGCCCCAAGGACGGCCTCGCCGAGATCGACAACCTCACGCTCTGGTCGGTCAAGTCGGGCACCCAGCCCGGCTGGGAGGCCGCGCGTGCGAAGCTGCCACAGTTCACCCCCGTCGCCGCCAAGACCGGACCGGCCCCAAAGGCGGCGAAGAAGAAGTAGCCGTTGCCACCTCGGTTCGGGCCGGATCGAACGTGCTCGCCCTTCCGGACCGGAATGCGGCAGCCTCCAGCCTCGTCATCCATGAAATTCACATCCCTCCTGTTTGTATGCGCGCTTGTGTTCTGCGCCGCCAATGCCGGGGCGGCGGACAAGCCGAGGCTCAACCTTCTCTACATCACCGCTGACGACATGAACGCCGATTCGCCCGGCTGGATGGGCAGCCGGATGGGCGCGACACCCACGCTCGACGCGCTCGCGGCCACCTGTCACCGGTTCGTCAACAACCACGTCACCGCGCCCATCTGCCAGCCCTCCCGCGAGGCGATGATGACCGGACGCGTGCCGCATCGGAGCGGTGCGCTGGGATTCAACCCGATCAAGCCCGGCACGCCCACGCTCGCCACGACGCTCAAAACCGCCGGCTACTACATCGCCGCCATCAACAAGACGCCGCACATGAAGCCGGAGGCGGAGTTCCCGTGGGACGACAAGATCGAAGGTTCGGGGAAAAACCCGCCGCTTCTGCGCGAGCATTTTGAAACCACGCTCAGGCACGCGGCGGACGCGAAGAAGCCGTTTTTCATCAACGTGAACATCACCGATCCGCACCGGCCGTTCCCCGGCTCCAATGCCACCGACGCCGAGGACGCCGCGGAGAATCCGAAGGCCGGGGCAAAAGGCAGGTCGAACAAGCGCAAGGCCGGCAAGCTCACCGCGGGCGAACAGCACCCTGCCCGCATCTACAAGCCGGAGGAGGTCGCCGTGCCGAACTTCCTCGAAGACATCCCCCCGGTGCGCGGCGAGATCGCGCGATACTTCACGGCGGTGGCGAGGCTCGATGTTTCGCTCAGGGGCGTGCTGGACGCGCTGAAGAACGGCGGCCACGGGGATGACACGCTCATCCTCTTCATGTCCGACCACGGCATGTCGTTTCCGTTTTCGAAGGCGACGGTTTACTTCAACGGCACGTGGTCTCCCGTGATTTTGAAATGGCCGGGCATGCCCGGTGCCGCCGCCCACGAGGAATGGGTCAGCAGCGTGGACATCATGCCCACGCTTCTCGACATCCTCGGCGTGAAACATCCCGATGACATGGACGGACGTTCCTGGGTGCCGCTGATCAACGGCGAAAAACAGGAGGGCCGCGACTTCGTCATCACACACGTCAACACCGTGAGCAGCGGCATGAGCCTGCCGCAGCGATGCATCCGCACGCGCGATTGGGCGCTGATGTTCCACGCATGGCCCGACGGCACGGCAAAGTTCAAGGTCGAGGCGATGAGCGGCGTCACCTACAAGGCGCTCGAAACCGCGGGCAAGGCCGACGAACGCATCAGCTCCCGTGTGAAACAGCTCCGAGTGGGCGAGCCGCTGATGTTTTTCAGCGAGCAGTCCGACAGCGCCGAGCGCCGCAATCTTGCCGGCGAATCAATCCACAGCACCGAGATCGAACGGCTCGCCCTGCTGCTGCTGGCGCACATGGAGAAGACCGGAGATCCGCAGACGACGAATTTCAAAAAGGCCCTTCAGGATTGGAAGTCCAGGCCCGCGAAGAACTGAACCGAGCCGCATGAAAGGAATTCGCCTCATTCTCACAGCGTTCCTCTGCGTCCTGTGCGGCCGGCCTGTCGCTGCGGAGCGGCCGCCCAACATCATCCACATCATCGCCGACGACGTGGGCTGGGATGACTTCGCCTGCTACGGCGCGGAGAAGATCAAGACGCCCAACCTCGACCGCCTGGCCGAACGCGGAATGCGGTTTACTTCGTTCTTTGCGCCCGCGCCGCTCTGCTCTGCCACACGCGCGGCGTTGCTGACGGGCTGTTATGCCGAGCGCATCGGCATTCCCGGCGCGTTGATGCCGCACTCGACCATCGGTCTGAGCGCGAAGGAAACGACCACCGCGTCGTTGCTCAAGCAGCGGGGTTATGCCACCGCGCTGGTCGGCAAGTGGCACCTGGGCCATCAGCCGGAGTTCCGCCCGACGCGGCACGGCTTCGACGAGTTCTTCGGCATTCCCTATCCGAACGACCAGGGGGCCGAGCGCAACACGCTGGCCGCGCATCAGAAAGATCCCGTGCGTCCGCCGATCCCGCTCTACGACGGAGAACGCGTGGTGGAGCACGCGCTGGATTTCGAGCAGGCCCCGGTGCGTTTCCTCAACCGGGCGCTGCGCTTCATCGACGAACATCGCGACCAGCCGTTCTTCCTGCACTTCGCAAACATCGAGACGCATGTGCCCTGGCACATCCCGGGCATCTGGCAGGGCCGCAGCGCGGCGGGCGCTTACGGTGATGCGGTCGAGTTCTTCGACTGGACGGTCGGGCAGATTGTCTCGTTTGTGGAGGCAAACGGACTTGGAAGCAACACGCTCATCGTCGTGCAGAGCGACAACGGGATGCTCACCGCCGGAAACAAGGACTACGAAACGGTCTGGGGCCGCTTCGGCACGGTGGACAAGACGGCCAGGCACAGGTTGCGCGGCAGCAAGCACACGGTCTGGGAAGGCGGCGTGCGCGTGCCGTGTCTGGCCGCATGGCCGGGTCGGATCAGGGCTGGAACCACCAGCGACGCCATCGCTGCGGGCTACGACTGGCATCCGACGTTTGCCGCCATTGCCGGAGCCAGGCTGCCCGTGGACCGGGTGATTGACGGACGCGATCTCGCCCCGCTCCTGTTCGCCCAACCCGACGCGAAGCCGCCGCACGACACTTTCTTCTACTACCACTCGTTCCGTCTCGGAGCGGTGCGCGAGGGAAGATGGAAACTCATGATCGCGCCGACCGGCCGGGGCTTTGACGGCCCGAACGAGCCCGTCGGCAAGTCCGGCCCGCCTCAGCTCTTCGATTTGGAAAGCGACCTCGCTGAGACGACGGATATGGCTGCGAAACGCCCTGACATCGTTGAGCGCCTGCTGAAGCTCGCGGACCACGCTCGCGCTGATCTCGGCGACAGCGCAAGGAAGCTGAGAGGCTCCGGCCAGCGTCCTCCGGGCGAGGCGAGGCAGACAAAATGAGCGCCGGGAAATTGACACACTTCGGCGGGATTCTGAATGTTCCTTCCCCCCCGTCCTGCCACGCTGGAGAGCATTGAAGCGGGCTGTGGTCCTGCTATTTTGAAACCGATGCCAGCCATGCGCCGTTCACCGAACCGCCACCTCTGCCGTCTGATTTTCCCGGTGCTCTTCCTTGCCTGCATCGCCGGGAGCGCGGACGCCGCAACGCCGGGCCTTGAAGCCGAGACGTTGTTCATCCGCCGCGTCGCCCCGCTCTTCAACGAGAAGTGCCTCGCCTGCCACGGCAACGACGAAAAGAAGATCAAGGGAGGCTTCGACATGCGGACGATGGCGGGGCTGCTCAAAGGTGGGGAGAGCGGGAAGCCGTCCATCGCTCCGGGCAGGCCGGAGCAAAGCCCGCTCTACATCGCCGTCACCCGCAAAGACGAGGACATGAAGATGCCGCCGAAGGAGGCGGACAAACTTGCGGCCGAGCAGGTGGGCTGGATCAAGCAGTGGATCGCGGGAGGCGCGCCGTGGCCCGATGCCGCCCGCGTGGCGGAGATCACCAGGGCCAATTCAAACAAATGGTCCGCGGAAGACGGTGTCGTAGTGAAGACAGCGGGCGGCCTTTCACCCGAATGGACGGGCCGGAAATACAAGCAGGACGGCCTGTGGGCGTATCAGCCGGTGAAGAAACCCGTGCCGCCCGTGGTGAAAACTCAGAATCCCATTGATGCCTTTCTCGCCGCAAGGATGCCCGCCGGCCTCCAGCCCGCACCCCGCGCCGACCGCACCACGCTCATGCGCCGCGCGACGTTCGACCTCACCGGGCTGCCGCCGAAGCCGGACGAAATCGATGCGTTCGTCGCGGACAAGGATTCGGACGAGAAGGCCTTCGCCAAAGTCGTCGAGCGCCTGCTTGCATCGCCGCATTATGGCGAGCGCATGGCGCAGCACTGGCTCGACGTGGTGCGCTACGCGGATTCGAGCGGCTTCGCGAACGACTACGAACGCGGCAATGCGTGGCGCTACCGCGACTACGTCGTGCGCGCCTTCAACAGCGACAAGCCATACGATCAGTTCGTTCGCGAGCAGATCGCCGGCGACGAGCTCGATCCGGCCAGCCCGGAGAAGCTCATCGCGACCGGCTTCCTCCGCATGGGCCCGTGGGAACTCACCGGGATGGAGGTCGCGAAGATTGCGCGCCAGCGTTTCCTGGACGACGTGGCGAACAGCGTGGGCGAGACCTTTTTTGCGCACTCGCTCCAGTGCGCGCGCTGCCATGATCACAAGTTCGATCCGGTGCCGACGCGTGATTACTATTCGCTCCAGGCGGTGTTCGCGACGACGCAGCTGAGTGAACGTCCGGCGGCGTTCTTGAAGGAGGAAAACGCCGCGGGATTTGAGGAGCGGAGGTTTCTCGAAGCCCGGCGCGGCGAATATCTCGCGATGTTGAAGCAGCTCGACGCGAAGCTCGTGAAGAACGCGGAGCGCTGGTTTGCGGAGAAGAACATTGACCCGGCGAAGTGGAACGCGGCCATCGCCCAGGCGCGCGATCAGGCAGGGGCGGACCGCGGCGGCAGGCGGCGCGAGTTCGGCGGCGTGTTCGATTTCGCACGCGCCGCGATGGTGAAGCAGGGCGAGGCTGAGGACCGGTATCCACCCAAGCTCGTCGGCTTCACGCCGCAGGACTTCGGCAACGAGCGTGTCGCGCGCAAGGGACTCGAACGCCTCAAGTGGGAGCTGGACCGCTACGAGCCCTTTGCGCTGTCGGTTTACAACGGCCGCACGCCCGACGTGAAAGCGGTGCTCGCACCCGTGCGCATGCCGGCCAGCCGCATGACCGACGGCGAACTCGAGGAGACGTGCGTGCTCATCGGCGGCGATCCCTTTTCCTCGGGACAGAAGGTGAAACCCGGCGTGCTCAGCGTGATTGGCGCGGTGCAGAAGACGCCCATTCCCGACGCCATCGAAGGCCGGCGCAAGGCGTTCGCCGACTGGGTCGCGAGCCCGGAGAATCCGCTCGCCACGCGCGCCATCGCGAATCGCGTCTGGCTCTGGCATTTCGGCCAGCCCATCGCGGGCAACCCGAACAACTTCGGCAGCACGGGCAAGAAACCCACGCATCCCGAACTGCTGGACTGGCTCGCGGCGACTTTCGTGGAGCAGGGCTGGTCGTTCAAGGCGATGCACCGGCTCATCATGTCGAGCGAGGCGTATCGGCGGAGTTCAGTATTCAGTGTTCAGAATTCAGTGGCCAGTGGCGCTGGCGCGGCGACGAAGCCGGCACTGAAAACTGAATCACTGAACACTGAATACTTGGCCTTCAAGCCGCGCCGGCTCTCGGCAGAGGAACTGCGCGACTCGATGCTCGCCGCCACCGGGGAACTCAATCCGACGCTTGGCGGCATTCCGAACCGCCCTGAAATCAACCTGGAGGCCGCGCTGCAACCCCGCATGGTGATGGGCACGTTTGCCAACGCATGGGTTCCAAATCCGAAGCCGGAGCAGCGCCATCGCCGCTCCATTTACGCGCTCAAGATTCGCGGTCTGCGCGACCCGTTCATGGAGGTGTTCAACGAGCCCGCGCCGGATTTCTCGTGCGAGAACCGCGAGGCATCGACCGTCACGCCGCAGGTCTTCAGCCTGTTCAATGGCCGCGCGAGCTACGATCGCGCGCTCGCGCTCGCCAACCGCGCCGTGAAGGAAACGAAGTCCGACGACGCGGCGCTCACGCTGTGCTTTCAGCTCGCCTGCGGCCGCAGGCCGGGGCCGGACGAACTTGCGATTACGCTCGCCCACTGGCGCGCGATGGAGACGAAACAGAAGTCGGTGAAGCTCGAATCGCCCAGGCCGCCGCTCGAAGTGAAGCGCGAAGCGGTCGAGGAAAACACCGGCGAGAAATTCACCTTCAACGAGAAGCTCGAGGCCTACGCCGAGTTCGTGCCCGACCTCCAGCCGTCCGCCGTCGATGCCCGCACCCGCGCGCTGGCCGATGTCTGCCTGGCGCTCTTCAACTCCAACGAGTTTGCGTATGTTTACTAAGCCCTTCTTCCCCTGTGCCGGCCATCGCGCGCTCCACGCGCCGACGCGCCGCGAGTTCATCTACAGCCTGGGCACGAGCCTCGGCAGCGTGGCGTTGACCGCGATGCTCGCGCGCGACGCGGGCGCGACGGAGAAGGTCAGCCCGCTCGCACCGAAGGCCGGACATTTTCCCGTAAAGGCGAAGAGCTGCATCTTCCTCATGATGGAGGGCGGACCGTCGCACATCGACACGTTCGATCCGAAGCCGGAGCTGGAGCGGCAGCACCTCAGGGAATTCGTGCGTGAGGGCAGGCAGAAGTCCGCGATGGAAAGCGGCAAACGCTACTACGTGAAAAGCCCGTTCAAGTTCCGCAAGGCCGGCCGGAGCGGCGCGGACATGGCGGAGAACTGGGAGCACCTCGCGAAGGTCGCCGACGAAATTTGCTTCTGGCGCGGTTGCAACGTGGACTCGGTGAACCACCCGACCGCGATGTATCAGATGAATTGCGGCAACCGCTTCGGCGGCGACCCGGGCATTGGCGCGTGGGTGACTTACGGCATCGGCTCAGTGAACCAGGATCTGCCCGGCTTCATCGTCCTGCCGGAGATTTCCTATCCACAGGGTGGCGCTGCGAACTGGAGCAATGGCTACCTGCCCGCAAGTTTCCAGGGAACGCCGCTGCGCGCGAAGGGTTCGCCCATCCTGGACCTCACGCCACCCGCCGGCATCACGCCCGAGCATCAGCGCGCGAACCTCGACCTCCTCGCGAAGCTCAACACCGCGCACGCCGCGCAGCATCCCGGCCACGACGAACTCGCCGCGCGCATGGACAATTACGAACTCGCCTACCGCATGCAGATGCAGGTGCCCGAGACGCTCGACCTCTCGAAGGAAGACGCGAAGACGAAGGATGCCTACGGCATCGGCAAGGACGCGACGGATTCGTTCGGCCGGAAATGTCTGCTTGCCCGCAAGCTCGTCGAGAAGGGCGTGCGCTTCATCCAGCTCTACAACGGCACGTGGGACAGCCATGACTACATCGAGCGCGCCCACGGCAATCTCGTCCGCGGCGTGGATCAGCCCATCGCCGCGCTGATCGCCGATCTCAAGCAGCGCGGTCTGCTCGACAGCACGCTCATCGTCTGGTGCGGCGAGTTCGGCCGCACGCCCGACAACGGCGTTCGCGGCGGCACCGCCTACGGGCGCGACCACAACCCGAACGCGATGACCATCTGGCTGGCCGGCGGCGGCTGCAAGGCCGGCACCACGCTCGGCGCGACGGACGACCTCGGGATGTATGCCGTGGAGGGCAAGGCGCACGTCCGCGATTTCCACGTTACGCTGCTTCGCCTCCTCGGGCTGGACGACAACAAACTCACCTACTATCACGGCGGCCGCTTCAAGCAGCTTTCACAGTTCGGCGGTCAGGTCATCCGCGGACTGCTGGCGTAGGATTAATTGCCTGTTCCAGCCAGAAGCTCCTTCGCCTTCAGCTTCACCGGCTCCGCCTGCGCCTGCTTCTTCTCCGGGAAGGCCGCGCCGCCCATCTCGGTCCAGGCCTTCTCCACCTGCGCGTTCATGAACTGGCCGATGTAGATGGCGATGTGCTCGTTCTTGCGGAGTGATTCCTTGATGGTGTCGATCGCGGCCTGCGCCTCGGCGGCGGTCTTGCCGGCGTCCTTGAGCTTCTTCACCTCGGCGAGGAGGGACTTGAAATACGTCTGCTGGTTCGCCAGCACCTCCGGCCCGCCGCTGGGGCCGTGCGCGGGGCATACTTTCAACGGCTTGAGGGCGATCGCGCGGTCGAGGGTCCTGACCCACTCGTGGATGTTGCCGTCGCCGGCGTAGTTGTAGGGACCGTTCACGCAGGCGTCGCCGGTGAAGAGGACGCGCTCCCCGGGCAGCCACGCCCAGCCGTCGCCGTGCGTGTGCGCGGTGCCGAAATGCAGCAGCTCGACACGGTGAGTGCCGTCATCGAAGGCCATGTCCTTGTTGAAGAGGATGGAGGGCGGACGGAGTTTGCTGGCCGCCACGTCCTTGCGGCCCTTGGCTGCCCCTTCCCAACGGCCCGGTCCCTGGCCGCCAAAGTAGTTCGTCTCGTATTTCCGCATCTCGGCCAGCACGCCGGCATGGGCGACGATGGTGGCGCCGGCCTCGTGCATGATCTGGTTGCCGTAGGCGTGGTCGCCGTGGTGATGGGTGTCGAAGGCGAACCGGATGGCCTTGTCGGTGACGGCCCTGATCTTGGGGAGGATGACCTGTGCGCCGGAGGGGAAGTTGG
>JBAYGL010000030.1:0-19708 GCA_041666725.1 Limisphaerales bacterium | reverse complement strand
CGAAAAGAGCAGCCGAACGGATGCAGGGACGGCAGTTCCGCCGAGGAACAATGCCCCCGTTTCTGGCGTCATGGGATTTTCTGGGGAACGAGGGTTGAAAAGGCCAGCCCTGCCATCATCAAGCCCGCCTCAATCGGACGGCTGACCATTACTCCAGACGGTCGCGGTAAAGCCGGCGCCCGACTTCACGGCTCGCCTCGATCGTTTCGCGATACGGCGTGTCGGCGATGTCCACGAAGCCGATCTGGTAGTTCTCCTCGTCGTAGACGCGGCCGGTGGTCGGCTCATCCATCCACTGGAACCAGTGCGTGCCGACAAATTGAGGATGGCGCACAGCCCCAAGCACGTAATCCCGGTAGGTCTGCGCACGGTCCGCCTGGGTCGCGACCGGCACCAGTCCGGTATGGAACATCCCGCGGTCGAGCGCGCCGAAATGAAACTCACCGATGATAAGCGGCTTGTCGCCGCCGGGGTATTTGAAGTCGGCCACGGTGCGTCTGTAGAGGTTGTAGCTGACCACATCGCAATACTTTCCGGCAGCAATGGCAGCGCGTTCGTTCACCCACGCGAAACGGCAGCCAAGATAGAGCTGGCTGGGCGCCACGGCCTTGATGGTGTCATGCACGGTGCGGAAGTATTGTTCGGCGGCCTTCGTGTAGAACGTGGTCAGGTCGGCACCGGCCTTCTTCCAGTCCGGTGCCTCACGGCTCTGCAGCAAGCCATCCCATGACCCGTGCGTCGTGCCCCATGCCGAGTTGAGTTTTGCGATGTCGCCATACTTCGCCTTGAGGTCGGCAACGAAGACTTTCTTGGCCGCCTGCTCCGGCGGTGATTTGAGGGTGCCGAGGGACAGCGACGTGTCGTCGCCCCACGACATTTCGTTGTCGGAGAAATAGCCGAGGCACCACGGGTCGCCGGCGCTCCTGCCCTTCCGGCCCGCCATCCCACGCCGCACGCTGGCCTCGAAGCTCGGATCGAACACATCCGGAAACTTTCCCCAATACCCGTCGCTGCCCTCGATGTTCTTCGCGCCGTGTGAGCTGACCGCGTCGGTGTAAGGGGTGCGCCGAAGGAGCCGCGTGGATTCATCGGACCAGTTCGCGATGGTGTTGAGCCCCCAGCTGCGCAGGCGACGATGAATCACTTCGCCGTATTCCTGTCGCCAGCCCACCCCATATTTGCGCAGGAGATTTGCTCCGGAGAACGAGAACGTTTTCGGCGAGCGCCCGGCGTAATGACCCTTGAGGGCGTAGCCGCCGGAAAGAAACTCGCGGAACTCGGTCGTGTCGCCGGGGAAATCCTGGAACCACCCGGAGCGTTCGTCGATCGGCGTGGCGTCGAGCATTCGCACGCAGTCGATGCCGTGCGAACAGAACAGGTGCCCGGCCGGATCGATGAACCACCATTTGCCCTGGTGCTTCTCGACCCGGAAGAAACCGCTGGCGGTGAGCTGCGGGCCGCCCTTCCAGCCACCATATTGATCCCAATCCGATGAACCGGGCTGTGCCACGAGTTCCTTCGCCTCGGCGGCGCGGCGTTCAGCAAGCTCGGCCGGCGAATGGACCTTGCCCGGCCAGTCGCGATGCTTGTATTGGCCGAAGGAGTCGATAAACGGGAAGAACGGATCGGCGTCCGTGATGCTCGCGGTCGGTGGTATGTAGCTGCCGACCGCGCGAATGCCCTCCAACTCGAATTCATGATTCGCGCCCGGCTTGTTCACGAAGAGGAGGATCTGCGTGATGTTCTTCGGGTCCACCGTGCCCGGCCCGCCCGGCGCGACGGGACAGCCGCGCATGCCAAAAAGTTTTCCGCCGAGCCTGCCATCGCTGGCACGCTTCAACGCCACCTTGAGCGTTCCGCTTTTCCCAGGTGCGAGCGCAAGCGAATCGGTGACGCAGTTCTTCGTGCCGTCGGCGCCGGGATTGTCCACACGGCAGTTGATGCGCACTTCGTTCGTGCCGGTGTTGTGGAGGGTGACCGCAACGTCGCCGCGGGCTGACAAATCCCAATGGCCGCCCGGCGCGCGAAGCGTGATGCCAGGCCATTGCTGACGCCGACCCGTAATCACCTTCAAGGCACGACCGGTGGCTTTGTTTGCTTGTGAGATCGTCGCGTCCTGCGTGGTGATGCTCCTGATGTCAAACTGTCGGTCGAAGATCACCACATCGCCCGCCGTATCGGCCGGCGTGGCTTGAGCGAGAACAAGCAAGGCAACCGCAGCAGCAGCCAGAATGGCTCTTTGTTGGATGATTGGGGGGCGCATCATTGATCCTGTGAGCTTGGGTTTCGGTTCATGATTGGACGCAGTCCAGCTTTTGAAAGCGCACGCAGGCTCGGCGCTTCTTTGCACCAGGGCTTTGACTCAGATCAACACCCACCATCAAGAGTGACGCAGATACTGATGGCCGGCTTGTCCGTTCACGCCAGCGAACCTGATCATGTCTGCATTGAAAACTCCGCTCTTCATCACCGTGGGCTTGCTCCTCACCGTTGCGGCGGCTTCCGCCGCCAGCCGGCACTCCGATCTCTGGGGCAAGGCTGGCGAGAATTGGACGCCGCAGAGCCGGCTCCCGGATTTCTCGTTCGCCGGCTATCACTGCGGTGAAAAGGGCCTGCCAGACGTGCCGCCCGGCGTGAGCGTGAAGAACTTTGGCGCGACGGGCGATGGCGTCACCGACGATTCGCAGGCATTCCTCGACGCGCTGGCCAAGGTGCGCAACGGTGCCATCGAGGTGCCGGCAGGACGCTACCGTATCACGCGCATCCTTGAAATAAACCGGCCCGACGTCGTCCTGCGCGGCGCGGGGCCGGACCGGACGATTCTGTTCTTCCCGACGCCGCTCAATGACATCAAGCCAAACTGGGGCGCGACCACCACCGGCCGGCGCACTTCAAACTACTCGTGGTCGGGCGGTTTCGTGACGCTGCGCGGCAGTTTCGGAACAAAAACCCTGGCCGGCATCGTGTCCGAAGCAAAGCGCGGCGACACTTCCGTCCGTGTCTCCACCAGCCAGCAGCTTCGCGCCGGGCAGCGGATCGAGATATTCCAATCCGACACGCCGGACAACTCGCTGGCCCTCCACCTTTACTCAGGCGACAGCGGCCCCTTGAAGAATCTCAAGGGCCGCACCCAGTCGTCACTCGTCTGCCGGATTACCCTCATAGAAAGCGACCGCATTCATCTCGATCGTCCCCTGCGCTGTGATGTCCGATCCTCATGGCACCCGCAGCTCCGAAGCTTCGAGCCAACTGTCACCGAATCCGGGATCGAAAACCTTTGCTTTGAGTTCCCGAACCAGCCTTACAAGGGGCATTTCACCGAACTGGGCTTCAATGCCATTGCTCTCACCAGCGTGGCCGACTGCTGGGTGCGCAATGTGCGGATGCTCGACGCCGACAGCGGGCTTTTCATCGGAGGCAACTTCAACACCGCACAGGGCGTCATCCTGGAATCACGGCGGGCACACGACAGTCAGAACTGCGTCGGACACCACGGCATCTCGCTCGGCGGCGGCGACCATCTGGTCACGGACTTTGATTTCCGCACGCGCTACATCCATGACATCACGGTGAGCCACCATTGCTCAGGCAACGTCTGCGTGCATGGGCGCGGCGTGGACCTCTCGCTCGATCATCACCGCTACGCGCCTTACGAGAATCTCTTCACCGACCTGGATGCCGGTGCAGGGCAGCGGTTGTGGAAGTGCGGCGGGGGTGCCGACCTCGGCAAACACTGCGGTGCGCGAGGGACCTTCTGGAACATCCGTTCGATGCAGCCGCTCGGATATCCGCCGGCCGACTTCGGTCCTTCCTCGATGAATTTTGTCGCTCTCGAAACCACCCGCTCTTCTGAAAAAAAGGCGGATGGCAGGTGGTTCGAAGCCATCAAGCCGGCCGAGATTCAGCCGCCGGATTTACATGCTGCGCAACTGAGCCGGCGGCTCGGAGCGAAGTGAAAGTGTGAACTCAAGGTTTGGGGATCCGCGAAGGGAAGCCCCCTCCCCAGCATCACTTTGTCCTTCGCCACGGCTGGCACCGCAGAGGGATGCGAGCTTTCAAACAGGCTCATCACTCGCTTCTTCCCGTCAAATGATCGCGAATTCCGATCAGCAGTATCAACTCTTGTTCTTCTTCTTGCGCTTCGCGGGCTTCTCGGCGGGGATGGAGGCCATGGTGGTTTTCAGGGCGCTGATTTCCGCCTCGTCCAGGTTGCCGTCGCTGTTCGTGTCGTGTCGCTTGAGAATTTCGGTCTTGTTTGCCTCATAATCCTTCTTCAAGGCCCCGATCTCCGCATCGCTCAACTTGCCATCCTTGTCAGCGTCATATTTCGCCAGGATGGCGGCGGCATTGTCGGCAAGAGCACGGTCATTGTTGGCGCTCTTGTCCTTCTTCCCCTTTGCATGTGCCAGATCAGGCGCGATCAAACCAAGAGCGCAGATGGTCAACAGGGCAATCAATGTCTTTTTCATAACAGTATGGGGCCGGCCGCAGCCGTTCCAAACTTAACGTCCCACACACACAGGCGGGCGTCATTCTGAAGAGCGCGGCATGAATCAACGCAGTAAGCCGACAGACGGATGATGAGGGGCTTGAGTTACAACCGGCACAATACTTCCCGACGTGCCGGTGTTGAGAGCCGGGCTGATATTGAGCCGAGTGGCGACTACTGGCCCCTGGCATTCGATTTGTCAGTGGCGGCCGGATCAACTGAAACACAGGAGACTCGTGGGCCACGGTTGATCTCCTCTCGCCTTGTATCCGCGCCAGGTCCTGTGATGCTCAAGTCACCATGAAAGTCTGGATCTTGCCGCTCCTCATCGGAGCACTGTCGTGTTGCGCAGCACCGGCCCATGGCAGCACCGTCCGCGTCTACCCTGCGCCCTCTGGCGAAGAATTGTCCACAGCCTACACCGTGAAGGTCCAGGGGCGCGACGTGCCCGCCTATGTTGCCAAGGTCGCGTCGTCGGACCCGGTGCGGCGCTGGAAAGCCATGGATGACAGGGCCAACTCGGCCGATTATTTCGAGAAGGCCGCTTTCGCCAGCTTCGACATGGATGGTCCCGTCACGATCACTGTCACCTGCCCGATACCGATTCAATCAGCCAAAATCCTGCCCTCTTCCGTTGGCATCAAACCCGCCATTCAGGGCAAAAGTCTGAGCCTGACACTCGCCAAACCAACAGCCCTTACCATCGAGGTTAACGGCACCTGGGTCGGAGCCTTGCATCTCTTCGCGAACCCGCTGGAGTCCGATGTGCCGCGGCCTGGCGATCCGAACACGATCTATTTCGGCCCGGGAATCCACGAGGTGAGTCACATGGTCGTGACTAACAATCAAACCGTGTATGTGGCCGGCGGTGGAATCGTGCGCGGCGTGATCCGGACCGACGAAAAGTTCCAGGTCAGCGGCTTCAGCGGGCTGCGCACCTACGCCCCGACGTTTGTGCTCAAGGGCACGAACATCACCTTTCGAGGACGGGGCATCGTGGACGGCAGCCGATGCACGACACATGCACGAAGCCTGATCTCGGTGCAGGGCAGTGATATCACCCTGGAGGGTATGATTTTGCGCGACTCCAGCGTCTGGCACATTCCGATTCGCAAGTCGGATCGCGTCCAGGTCCGGAATGTGAAGCTGCTGGGCTACCGCGCGAACTCGGACGGCATTGACATCTGCAACAGCCGGGACGTGACCGTGGAAGGTTGCTTCATCCGGACGCTGGATGATCTGGTCGTGATAAAGACGGACCGGGGGCAAGGCGAAGCGAGGCGCATTGTGGTGAAAAATTGCGTGCTCTGGAACGAAGTCGCCCACGCCCTGAGCGTCGGTGCGGAGTTGCGCGAAACCGTGGACGATGTGCTCTTCACCAACTGCGACGTAATCCACGACAAGGGCCGTGAGTGGACGCTGCGGGTCTATCATTGCGACGCCGCGCGTGTCAGCAACGTGCGGTTCGAAAACCTGCGCATCGAAGAGTCGCCCCGGTTGATCTCGCTCTGGATCGGCAAGGCCGTTTGGACCCTCGATGGCGAACGCGGCCACATCGATGGCGTGAGCTTCAAGCACATCCGTGCCGACGCCAATCCGCCACGCATTGAGTTGAAGGGCTTCGATGCCCAGCACGCCGTGGAGAACGTCCTGTTTGAAGACGTGTTCGTGAACGGCCTGCCGCTTTTGCCGGAGGGCGTGAAGACGAACGAGTTCACCCGGCAGATCGTGCATCGGCGCTGATCGTGATAGCACAGTCTGACCGAATCCAACGGTCATCGCCGTGCCCCGCTGCGAGCAGGACTCAGCGCAAGCCGGTGGTGTTAGCACTTGGAAGCTTCTTGAAGCTGTCAGAGCGGAGAGAAACCCTTGATTCTATTGGATATTCTGGAGGTTGGTAGCCCGTATGGGAATCGAACCCATCTTTCAGCCTTGAGAGGGCCGTGTCCTAGCCGATAGACGAACAGGCCAACCAGAACGCGGAGGATGCTAATGGCGTGTTCCGTGAAGTCAATCGAAGAGAACAAAAAAGCCGCCCGTTTCCGGGCGGCTTGAAGAGGGAAAACAGCGAAGCAATTACTTGCGACGGCGGATGAACAGGCCAGCGGCACCGAAGAAACCTAGGGCCAGAGTGGCAGGTTCAGGAACTGCAACTATGGCGAAAGAGGCGTGTAAATTCAAATCAGGCGGGGCAATGGCAGTGCCGCCGCCCAAGGGGGTGCCGCCGAATGTGATTGCAGTCACTGCTGAACTTCCCGTCTTGGTGTTGGCACCATCCGCAAAACTGGCACCACCAGTCCAAGCGCGGACTTGGTAGAAACCAGCGCTACCACCACCAAGCGAGCCAGTCGTCACATTAATGGTGCCCGCATTGAGGAAGCCTTGCTGGCCATTTACTATTGTGAAGACCGAACTGCCCAGCGTGAGGCTACCTGCAGAAGCCCCAAATAGAACATCTACCTTCACAGTGTTGTCAGCCGGAGTTCCCCCGACTGTGTCAAAGAAAATCTGACCGAGAGCGGCGTCGCCAGCGTTGAAGGAAAGGCCGTTAACCGAGATGTCGGCAAAGGCGGAAGTCGCGCAGGAAGCAACAAGAACAGCAAGTAGCAGGGCTTTTTTCATAGTGGTATGAATTTGTGATCACTGATTAACACTGAAAGTCCGAGTCCAGCTCGCTGACGCGTTCTTCTTCACGAAGAAGCCTTCGCCAACGCTGACGGTAGGTTCGACTCCGCCGCTCCACGAGCCAAATAGAAAGCTGCCACCAGTGTAGGATTGAGTAGCTGTGTCGAATCTAAAAACAGACTCCGCATTGCCAATCGGCAAACCGAGATCGGTGGCGACCAAGCCACTCTGCGGAACTTGTGATCCTACCAACGTGAAGCCTGCGGATAGGGGCGTCGTAAGCGTGCCTTGTTTCACGTTCCCGACAAATGTGTTCGTAATTGTCGTCGCACCCGGGTTCTTGAAAAAGAAGCCTTCACCAGGCACCAAGGTCATTGAAGGGTTATTCCAAGAACCGAAAAGGAACGAGGAGCCCGTGTAAGACCCAGCAACACTGTCGAATTTGAAGACCGAGGTCCCGTTGGGAACGCTCGGAAAAAGAGCCACGACGGTGTTCGTCGCTCCATCCAAAGGGTTACTGGCAAGAGTGAAGCCCGGAGGGAAGTTCACATTCACAAACCCCACCGCGTTGACCGAATACACCGTCTGGGCGAGGGAGGAGGCCGCGCTGGCTGCCATCATCAACCCGGCGGCGAGAAGTGCTTTGGCTTTCATGTCTTTGGTCTTTCCGTGTTTCGTGTGCAGTTCATTTGTCGCAGATCACCTGTTTCCAGTCAACGGTTTTTTCATCAGGACTTCACCGTATCGGGCAGAGGGCCGAAGCCGTGAAATCCCTCGGTAATCGGGGGTTTCGACCGGGAAAGGGCGGTGTGAGCAGGTCATGAAGGCATCCGGGACTGAACCACCACGATTTTGAGGGAATCCGGCTGCGGGCGGGCGGCGAGGGCCACGGCGGCGGCCGTCTGCTCCAAGGGGAAGGAGTGTGTGACCAGATCCCGCACATCAAACCGGCGGGAGAAGACCAGGCGGGCCACGGCGGGTTGAAGCGTCACATCGGCGGAGTAGCTGCCCAGCAGGTCTTTCTCGTCCACGCAAACGCTGGAGAAATCCACCGGCGTGACGGCCCCGCGCCGGGTGTGGGCAAAGAGCAGGACCTGCCCTGCCCCGCGCACCAGCGCGAGGGCCTGCTGCACGGCGGCATCCACGGGGACGGCGATGACAGCGGCGTCGAGGCCGCGACCACGCGTGAGGCGGTGGATTTGCGCGGGCAAGTCCGGCGCATCCGCTCGCAAAGCGCGGGCGGCACCGAAGCGGCGGGCGAGCTTGAGCCGCGTGTCAAGCAAGTCGGTGGCGATGACCTTCAGGCCGCGCAGCGCGAGGAGCTTGGTGAACATCAGGCCGATGGGCCCCTGCCCTGCCACGAGGACGAAATCGCCGGGCAACACAGCAAGACGGTTCACGCCTTTGAGCACGGTGTTCACCGGTTCGAGCATCGCGCCCTCGATGAAAGAGTTTTTCGCCGGGATTTTCACCACGCCGGGCAGGCAGAAGGACATGACCCGCACATACTCCGCGTAGCCGCCGCCCGCCGGCTCAAAGCCGGCTGTGATGCCGGTGCGCTTGTATTGCGGGCACTGGGCAAACGCACGGTGGCGGCAGGCGTGGCACTTCATGCACGGGACGTGATGGTGCAACGCCACGCGGTCGCCGACGCGAAAGCCCCGCACACGCGCGCCGGTTTTCACGATGGTGCCGGCGGTCTCGTGGCCGAAGATGCGCGGCGGCGGAACGGTGCCGTGGTGGATTTTCTTGATGTCCGTCGGGCACACGCCGCACACGGCCACGCGCACGAGCAGCTCGCCCGCGCCAATCCGCGGCACGGGCACGGTCTCGACGCGCAGGTCGTTCACGCCTCGATAGACCACGGCCTGCATCGTCTTGGGAAACGTCGTCAGCACGGGGGAGTTGTAACGGAGGAAGGCCGTTCAACGCAAAGGCTCAAGACAGGTTGCCCGCGAAACACGCGAATGAACGCGAAAAGAAGCCGCGGACGAAAACGCAGCACGGTCTGCGAAGGCTCCATCACACGCCCAGTTTTCGCGTCTTTTCGCGTATTTCGCGAGCACGTCACAAATACTTCTCCGCCCAGTCCGGCGTGCAGGGTTTGCCGGCGATGAAGTCGTTGAACCACGGCTCCGGGTCCGCGCGGAATTCCCAGTCGCGATTGCGCCAGGTGAAGCGCAGCACGGCGGCGTGCAGCGCCTGGCACGGCAGGATGAGGCGGGCGCGTTGCCCGGCGGTGAGCTGGCGCAGGACGAAGTCGAGGTAGAGCCGCTCGTCGCCGCCGTAGAGTTTGTCGCCGACGAGCGGGTGGCCGAGGTGCTGGAGGTGGATGCGGATCTGATGCTTGCGACCGCTGTGGGGACGGACGCGAAGCAGCGTGAAGTCGCCCTCCGCGCGCGTGAAGCGCTGCTCCACGGCAAATTCCGTCTTCGACACCGCGCCGTCGGGCCGCACGCAGTCCTTGATGGCGATGACGGCCTGTTCGTCCTTGCCAAGCGGGGCTTCACACGTCGCAGAGTCGGCGGTGAAGTGTCCGTGCGCGATGGCGAGGTATTCCTTCCCGACCTTGCGCAGGGCGAAGAGTTTTTTAAGCGCGGCATCGGCCTCCGGGCTTTTCGCCACGAGGATGACGCCGCTGGTTTCACGGTCGAGGCGATTGACGAGGTGCGCGGAAACGGCATCGCCAAGATGCAGGCGCACGCGGCTGATGAGGCTGGAGTAAACGTCGCCCTTCGTGGGATGGCAGACGAGGCCGGCGGGCTTGTTGATGGCCAGCAGGTCGGCGTCTTCGTGGAGGATAGAGAACAGTTCGGCCACCGGCGGAGTTTTGGACCACGGACCGGCACTGACCAGCACTAATCCCGAACTCCGAAATGGAATGGCCACGAAAGGGCGCATAGAGCACAAAGACAGGCTTCTGGCAGAAAAACGGGCCGGGTGGATGTTTTCCCGCTCCCATCCATCCCCGGCCCGGCTCCTCTGTGTGCTTTGCGCTCCTTCTCGGCTGAACTTCGGGATTCGGGTTCAATCTGAATCTGCCGGAGCATCCGGATTTGTCGTCCTGCGCCGGAGCTGCCTGATGCGTTCGACTTCCAGGCAGACGCCTCGCCGGCGTGAACTTCAGGAACTCGTCCGCGCGAGCGAGGCAGCGATTCCCTTTGCCCGCGAGGGATTTCTCCCGTTGAATCCGCCTCACATGGTCGGCATCACGCGCCAATTTGATTTTCTTGTCCTCGGCAGCGGCATCGCGGGGCTGACGTTCGCCCTCAAGGTCGCGCCGCGCGGGCGCGTGGCCATCGTCACCAAGAAGAGCCGCGCCGATTCGAACACGAACTGGGCGCAGGGCGGCATCGCCGCCGTCACCAGCCGCGAGGATTCCGTCGAGATGCACGTGCGCGACACGCTCACGGCGGGCGCGGGCCTGTGCCGCGAGGACATCGTCCGCACCATCATCGGCGAAGGGCCGGAGCGGATTCAGGAGCTGATGGATCTGGGCGCGAAATTCAGCGAGCGCGAGCTGCCGGACGGCAACGGCCGGGAGCTCGACCTCACGAAGGAAGGCGGCCATTCCAAGCGCCGCGTGCTTCACGCAAAGGACGCGACCGGAGCGGAGATTGAACGCGCGTTGCTCGACGCCATCGCACGCGAGCCGAACATCACCGTGCTGGAAGACCACTTCGCCGTGGATCTCATCACCACGCAGAAGCTCGGCTACGTCGGCCCGAACCGCTGCCTCGGCATCTACGTGCTCAACAAGGCCGGCGGGCTGGTGGAGACGTTCGCCGCACCGGTCATCGTCCTCGCGACCGGTGGTTGCGGGAAAGTCTATCTCTACACGACCAACCCCGACATCGCGACGGGCGACGGCGTGGCGATGGCGTATCGCGCGGGCGCGCAGGTGGCGAACATGGAGTTCATGCAGTTCCATCCGACGTGCCTCTTTCACCCGAAGGAGCGCACGCTCCTCATCACCGAAGCCGTGCGTGGCGAGGGCGGTTATCTCCTCGGCGCGGACGGCCAGCGCTTCATGCCGCGCTACGACCCGCGCGCCGAACTCGCGCCGCGCGACATCGTGGCCCGCGCGATTGACAGCGAGATGAAGCGCACCGGTGCGGACAACATGTGGCTGGACATGACGCACAAGCCCGCGCGCTTCATCATCTCGCACTTCCCGACCATCTACGAGCGGCTGCTGCGTCTCGGCGTGGACATGACGAAGGAGCCGATTCCCGTCGTGCCCGCGGCGCATTATCAGTGCGGCGGCGTGGTGACGGACGTGAACGGCGTCACCGACATTGCGGGCCTCTACGCCGTCGGCGAGGTCGCCTGCACCGGCCTGCACGGCGCGAATCGGCTCGCGAGCAACTCCCTCCTCGAAGCGCTCGTCTGCGCGCACCGCGCCGCACGACGGGTCTTGGAAACACCTTCGTCACAAGGCGAGGTCAACATCCCACCCTGGCAGTCCGGCAAGGCGCAGAACGCGGATGAACTCGTCGTCGTCTCGCACAACTGGGATGAAATCCGCCGACTCATGTGGGACTACGTGGGCATCGTGCGGACGAACAAACGCCTCCAGCGCGCGAAGGCCCGCATCGCCCTGCTCCAGGAGGAAATCCTGCAATACTACTGGGACTTCACGGTCACGAGCGACCTGCTGGAGCTGCGCAACATCGCGACCGTGGCCGAACTCATCGTGAACTGCGCGCTGCTGCGTCCCGAAAGCCGGGGGCTGCACTACAACCTGGACTTTCCGCAGCCTGATCCGGCGTGGGCGCAGCGGGACACGGTGGTGCGGAAGGATGGGTAGGACAGCGCGTCCCGCCTGTCCTTCTGACTGCCAGTTCCCGCTCATTCAAATGGAAGTCAGGCAAGATGCGCTGACCTACTTGGCCGCGACCTTGTTGACCGTGTTGTAAATCGTCTGGTTGATGGGTGAACCATCCGCCGCGTTAATGTTCATGCGGATGCGCATCTGCATCACGGGCTTCACGCCGCCCTCGACTTCGAGGAACACGGTCTTCCTGTCCGCCGACAGCTTCGCAGACTTCACAGGCAGGTCTTCGCCGCCGAACTTGGCGTTGCCAACTTTGTTGTCACCGAGCACGCGGTTCGGGTCGGTGGCGGAATACATCTTGGAGCCATAGTCGTTTGCCCACCTGTAGTTCCACTGGTCAACCGCCCAGTTGCCATCATCGGCAGCCGTCCTGGCGTCAAGCTCGCTGGTGAAGGTGATTTCAAGCCCGCCGGGTTTCACGTGGAGTTCCTTCGGCATGGCCACGGATTTGCCGGTGTAGCGCACGCGGTGGAACGCGCCGGTCTTCGCGCCGCTGCTCTGCCAGACGCGCAGGCCGGTGACGTAAAGCTGGCCGTCGCGCGGGCTGAAGCAGCCACGCATGATGCCGGACTCGAAGTTCAGCGGGAACCGGAACGCGCCGCCCTGCGCCTGCCCGCCCACCACTTCCTGCATGACCTTGAAAAGCGAGCAGCTGCCATAGCTCATGTGCAGCAGGTCGCCCTTGAACGGCCCCCACTTGTCGCTCGTGACCCAGACCTGCCCGCCGCTGGAATTGTCCACCTGATGCGGGAGCCAGAACAACGGCTTGTCGTGGTCCGTGGGTGGCGTGCTGGTGTGCGAGGTGTAAACGTGGCCGTAGAAGCCGCCGGGCTTCATCAGGTTCACACGCGAGCTGGGCACCCAGTTGCCCTCGTTGTCGGAGGATGTCAGTTCGTCGTTGGGCCCGACGCTCAGGCCGTTGGGGGCGCGATAGCCGGTGGCGATCACGTCGAGCCGCGAGCCGTCCTTTGACACGCGCGCCAGCACGCCGTGGTGCTGGTGTTTCGCGCCGCCGAGGTTGCCGCCCTTGTTGAAGTAAAAATTGCCCGCGCGATCAGTTTCGAGGCCGAGGCAGAACTCGTGGTAGTGCGAGCTGATGGCCACGTCGTTGTTGAAGTTCTCGTAGAAGTCCGCCTCGCCGTCGCCGTTCAGGTCGTGCAGGCGCGTGATCTGGTCGCGGCCCAGCACATGCACGACGTCATCCACAATCTTCAGGCCGAGCGGCTGGAAGAGACCGGTGGCGAAGCGCTTCCACTTCAGCTTGTCCAGCTTCCCGTCAATTCCGCTGACAACCCAGACATCGCCGCTGACGCTGCAAATCGCGGCCTTGGTCGCATCCTTGAAGAAGTCCAGGCCGCTGGTGCGAATCCACGAGTTCCACGGGTTGGCCTTGCCGTCGGGAATGGTCAACGTGTCCACGGCGTAGGCGCCGTCGCTCCGGCCGAGCACGCCGACGGTCTCAATCACGGGATTCCACCGGGCCACGCCGCCTTTGGTGAGCGCGGGGAGATCGGGCATCTGCGCCCTGTAGGATGCGACGACTGCGGGCGCGGCCTTTTCCCCGAACCACATGGCGACCTGGAAGGTGACGGGCTGCTTCTGCGGCGGGAGCTTCATGACGATGAAGCCGTCCGGCGACTTCTCCAGCTTCGCACCTTCGATGGCGTAGCCGTTCATGGTGAACAAACCGGCCGGAGGCTGGCAGAGCAGAAGCGTGAGCGCGGGAGAAGGCCCTTCGAAGTGAAACGTCCGCGTGAACGCGCCGCTCGCGGCGTCATAACCGGGCAGCTCCAGCACGCCGACCTTGCCGACGGTGTAGCTCAGGATGACCTGCCTGCCGTTCACGTGGAGGCCGCGCCATCTGGCCCAGTCCTTTGGCAACGGGCCGAACGAAACCAGTTCCCTGCCGTCCTTCTCCGGCGGTTTCGGCTCCTTGAAGCCGCCGCCGGCATCCGCCCAGCCGGGCAGCACGGCGGACTTGAATGCGTCATTGCCGGCAGGTTCCGCGACACCTTCCAAACCCTCGCGCCCGGTGGGCAGCTTCAGAAAACCGCCACGCCAGCCCATGGCCAGCCGCAGGCGTTCGGTGTCAAAGCACACGGCTGCGTCATTGCCCAGGTTGATGGTGACGCCCTTGAGCGCGGGCCGGAACACCTCGCCCTTGTCGCCCGGCACCTGCAGCCCGCCGCTGAAGAACGGCCCGAGATCCATCAAATCCCACTGGGTGGTTTCCGGCTTGGGCTTGGGTTTGACCTTCCTGACGGTTTTTGCCGCCTTCGGCGCGTCCGTTTTTGCATCCGCAGCGACAAGCGGGAAGCCGGTCAGGGCAATGGCAGCAGTCAGAACGAACGGCTTGAGCAAAATGTTTCGCATGGTCAAATCGGGCGCGAACGTGCTGGGGCTGACGGGACGTGGCAACAAAAAATCAGGACTGCGCTTGTGACGATGTGTTCCGTCTTACCACTTCAACCCGGCGGCCCTTTGCCATACTTTCAGCCCGTGCCCGACGCGCCAAACGCCTCCCAGCTCGCCCGGCCCGTCACCGTCCTGCGCGGTGTGGGGCCGCGGCATGTCGAGTTCTTCGCGCGCCTCGGCATCGCGACGGTTGAGGACCTGCTGCTCCACCAGCCGCGCCGTTACGAGGACCGGCGGGCGACCGGTTGCACCATCGCGCAGCTCAAGCTGGGCGAGCCCGCCACGGTGCTCGGAAAAATCGTCGCGCAGGGCGTGAACTATTACTCGAAGCGCACCAAGTCCGTCTTCGAGTTCATCCTCGACGACGGCACGGCGCGGCTGCACTGCCGTTGGTGGAACCTGCCGTGGCTGGAGGACAAGTTCCGCGTCGGCGATGAAGTCTTCGTCCACGGCAAGCTGCTCTCGCTCAAGCCGCGCACGATGGACCATCCCGAGACGGAAGTCGTCGAGGCCGGCGACGAGGCGTCGGTCCATCTCCACCGCATCGTGCCGGTGTATCCGCTGACGGAGGGCCTCTCGCAACGCTGGCTGCGCGGGCTGCTATGGCGAACGCTGGAGGAATACGGGGGGCAAATCCCTGAGCAGCATCCTAGCTTGGTAGGGCCGACCTGTGGTCGGCCTCGTTCATCCATTCAGACTAACGAGGCCGCGCGCAGCGCGGCCCTACCGGGTTCAGAGGCCGACCCCGCGAGCGTCGTTGGCGCGCAGGCTCTCTCCCGCTTAGCAGCCATCCGCTCGCTCCACTTTCCCGCCGAGCTTCCCGACACCGAACTCGCCCGCCAGCGCCTCGCGCTCGACGAGTTTCTCGACCTCCAGCTCGCCGTCCGGGCACGACGCGAGAAGCTCCTCGCCAACGCCCGCAGCCAGCCGTGCAAAGGCGACAACCACTTCATCCGCCCGTTCCTCGCGCAGCTCGGCTTCGCGCTCACCGACTCCCAAACCACGGTCCTCCGCGAAATCCGTGCGGACCTTGCGCGGGGCACGCCCATGCGCCGCCTGCTGCAAGGCGACGTGGGCGCGGGCAAGACCGTCGTCGCCGCCTGCACCGCGCTGATGGCCTTGGAGAGCGGTCACAGCGTCGCCCTCATGGCTCCGACGGAGATTCTCGCCGAGCAACACTTCCGCAACTTCACCCGCTGGCTGGAACCGCTCGGAGTGCGGGTCGAACTCCGCACCGGCTCCCGAAAAACCGCCCCAAACTCTCAACCCTCAACTCCCAACCCTCAACTTTTCATCGGCACCCACGCCCTCGTCGAAGACGCCTTCACCGTCGAACGCCTCGGTCTCGTCATCATCGACGAGCAGCACAAGTTCGGCGTCGCCCAGCGCGAGCGGCTGCTGCGCAAGGGCCATTACCCGCACCTGCTCGTGATGACCGCCACGCCCATCCCGCGCACGCTGGGCCTGACGGTTTACGGCGATCTCGATGTCTCCGTCATCGCACACCTGCCGCCGGGTCGCGGGGCGATCAAGACCTTCGTGCGCGGACCGGACAAGCTGCCGAAAGTCTGGGCCTTCGTGCGCGAGCGGCTCGCCGAGGGCAGGCAGGCCTACATCGTCTATCCGCGCGTCGAGGACACGGACTTGAAGACTGGCACGAAAGCCGTGATGGCGGAGTTCGAGAAGCTGGCCAAGGAGCTTGCGCCGCATCGCATCGCGCTGCTGCACGGTCGGCTCTCGGCGGAGGAAAAGGAGTCGGTCATGGCCGACTTCCGCGCGAACCGTGTGCAAGCCCTGCTCGCCACCAGCGTCATCGAAGTCGGCGTGGACGTGGCGAACGCGACGGTCATGGTCATCGAGAACGCCGAGCAGTTCGGCCTCGCCCAGCTTCACCAGTTGCGCGGGCGCATCGGGCGCGGCGCGCACGACTCGTGGTGCGTGCTCGTCGCGGCGAAGCTCACCGACGACGCCCGCGAGCGCCTCAAGGTGCTGGAGGAGACGACCGACGGCTTCGCCATCGCCGAGGCGGATCTGCGTCTGCGCGGACCGGGTGAATTGCTCGGCCAGGCGCAGAGCGGCGCGCAGCAGTTCAGGTTCGCCGACCTCACGCGGGACCTGGAACTGGCGAAGCTGGCGAGGGACCTCGTCACCAATCGGTAGGGCGAGACTCCGTCGAGCCCCATTTCGAGCGCAGCGAGGCGAACGAAGTGAGCATCTCTGAAAGCCGCCCGGAATGCTCGCTACGCTCGCGCCTCCCTCGTCGGCAAATGGGGTTCGACAGAGTCTCACCCTACCAGTCATGCGCAAACACGCTCACCCGAAGATTGCCCGCCCGCCCCCGCCTCCCCATAGTTCGCCCGACATGCAGCCATACCTCGATCTGCTCCAGCACGTTCTCGACAAGGGCAAGTTCAAGTCCGACCGCACGGGCACCGGCACATACTCCGTCTTCGGCGCGCAGACGCGCTTCGATCTGCGCACCAGCTTCCCCGTCCTCACCACCAAAAAGCTCCACCTCAAATCCATCATCTACGAGCTGCTCTGGTTCCTGCGCGGCGAGACGAACGTGAAGTGGCTGCAGGAGCGCGGCGTGACCATCTGGAACGAATGGGCCGACAAGGACGGCAACCTCGGCCGCGTCTATGGCGCGCAATGGTGCGACTGGCGCACGACCGACGGCCGCAGCGTGAACCAGATCGACCAGGTCATCGCGCAGATTCAGAAGAACCCCGACTCGCGCCGGCACATCGTCAGCGCGTGGAACGTCGGCGAGATTGACCAGATGAAACTGCCGCCCTGCCACGCGCTCTTTCAGTTCTACGTGGCCGACGGCGAACTCTCCTGCCAGCTCTACCAGCGCAGCGCGGACCTCTTCCTCGGCGTGCCGTTCAACATCGCCAGCTACGCGCTGCTCACGCTGATGGTCGCGCAAGTCACAGGTCTGAAACCCGGCGAGTTCGTCCACACCTTCGGCGACCTGCACCTCTACCAGAACCACCTCGATCAAACGAAGGAACAGCTGTCGCGCACCCCGCGCCCGCCGCCGGTGATGAAGCTCAACCCCGCCGTCAAAAACATCCACGACTTCCAGTTCGAGGACTTCACGCTCGAAGGCTACGATCCGCATCCGCCCATCAAGGCGCCGATTGCGGTGTGAGAGTGAATGAAGGGCAAGATTCCAAAGTGGTTGGTTATGGTCACTTTGGTGGCTCTCGCCTGCTTGGCTACGATTTACCTGACCCCTCCACTTCCCCCGCCGAAAGTGGCTTTGGTGATTGGTCCTGCTTGGCGTTCGGATGGGACAAACACGTTCATCGCGGCGGGCCTGAACAATTTTGGAACGACGAGGGTCATATTCGCTGACCAAACGTGGCAGGTCATCGCCGAAACACCTTCAGGCTGGGTAACCAATCGCGCTCCTTTAGAATCCTTAGTGAGGGTTCCCCCTGGTGAAGTTCAAGGCTTCACGGTGTATTTGCCGATTGATACCACGCGATGGCAAATCGCTGTGAGGTATCACTACCATCACTTACATTATTCGCCCGACGATGCTTCAGATTTGATAGGCAAAACCGGCTTTTGGGAGCTCGCCCCGGAGTTTGCCTCCAGTGCCGCAAGGTGGTGCTTGGATTTCTTCTGGCTCAAAACGGAAGGCGACGACGTGCTTGCCACAAGATTTTTCACCAACCTTCCTCCTGTCCAGCCTTGGCCTCCCAAGTAAGCGCTCCTCCGGTTTTGCCTTTGCAATCCCACACGCTCCGACGCAACTTCTCCCCATGAGCGACCGGCAATTGGTTCTCGAAGCCGTCCAGAAGATGCCCGAAGCGGCGTCGCTCGCGGACATTCTGGACGAGCTGGAGATGCTGGCCTCGATTCGCGAGGGCCTCGCCCAAAGCGAGCGTGGCGAGGGTGTGCCGCATGAACACGTGACGGCGATGGTGGACGCATGGATTTCAAAGTCATCTGGACTCCGCGCGGCCTAGAAACCCTTCGCTCCGCCTTGGAATACGTCGCCGAACGCAACCCGGGCGCCGCCTCACGGCTCGGGTCTGCCATCCTGAGGGGCGTTGGCCGCCTCGAACAGTTCCCTCACCTCGGTCACGTCTTCCACAAGCTGGGCCGGGACGACGTGCGCGAGATTCCGGTGCGGCCTTACCGGATTTTCTATCGCGTTATCGAGCCACAAAGCGTCGTTTATGTCCTGACCGTCTGGCACGGCGCGCGGCAGGAGCCGGATTTCCAAGGCGATGAAATCCAGTGACCCTTAGCAGCCGACGTGAGGAGGCTCACTTTCCATGTCTTCAATATCCCCTCCCAATAACAGTCTGAGCCTCGTCACCTCGGCTCCTACAACGCCGGGCTGGCCCCTCGACCCCGCCGTCACCTTCCTGAACCACGGCTCGTTCGGCAGCTGCCCGCTCGCCGTGCTGGAGTTTCAGCGCGAGTTGCGGGACCGGATGGAGCGGCAGCCGGTGAAATTCTTTGTGCGCGATCTGGAGGGGCTGTGGGACGAAGCGCGCGGCAGGCTGGCTCGTTTCGTGGGAAGCACGCCGGACGATCTTGTTTTTGTGCCGAACGCCACCAGCGGAGTGAACGCCGTCCTGCGCTCGCTTGATTTCGCCCCGGGGGATGAACTGCTCGTCACCGACCACGAATACAACGCCTGCCGCAACGCGCTGAACTACGTTGCGCAGCGATCCGGGGCAAGGGTGGTCACGGTGGAAATTCCGTTTCCGGTCGCAGGCGTGGATGAAATCATCCGCCGCGTGCTGGCCGCCGTCACGCCCCGGACCAGGCTTGCCCTGCTGGACCACGTGACAAGCCAGACCGCGCTGGTGCTGCCCATCGCCCGGCTCGTGAGCGAGCTGAACGCGCTGGGCGTGGACACGCTGGTGGACGGCGCGCACGCGCCGGGCATGGTGCCGCTGAATCTCCAGCAACTCGGCGCGGCTTACTACACGGGCAACTGCCACAAGTGGCTTTGCGCGCCGAAGGGCGCGGCATTTCTGCACGTGCGCGCGGACCGGCAGGAGCGGGTCCGTCCGCTGGTCATCAGCCACGGCGCGAATTCATCGCGCACCGACCGCTCGCGTTTCCTCATCGAGTTCGGCTGGATGGGCACGGGCGACCCGAGCGCGGCGCTCTCGGTGCCGAGGGCCATTGAGTTCATCGGTTCACTGCGGCCCGGAGGCTGGGACGAGGTGATGCGTCACAATCGTGACCTTGCGCTGGCCGCCCGGCGCGTGCTTTGCACGGCGCTCCAGATTCCGCCGCCGTGCCCGGACGAACTCATCGGTTCGCTGGCATCGGTTCCGATTTCCGACTCGACGGACAGCACGCCT
>JBAYGL010000029.1:0-19975 GCA_041666725.1 Limisphaerales bacterium | reverse complement strand
TCGTCAACGCGAGGCGACTCGCGTACATGAGTGGGTGCAAGAGGCTGTTGAACGCGGCGGGGAGTTGTTGTGCGGCGGCCGGGCGATCTCGGCGGCGATGATCCCTGCCGGCGGCACATAAAAGCTCGGCTGCGGAAAGGCCTCGGTCAGTCGGGGAATGTCCTCCAGCCGGAGAAACACCACCACATCTACATCGTTCGTGAAACGTGGCTCGCCGTAGAGGATCGCAGCCACGCTGCCGCCAACCATGTAGCGCAGCCCGAGCTGGTTCAAAGGTCGCAGGAACAGCAAGGAAAGTTCAGCTTCGGGCATGGCTGAAGTTGTTCGTTACCTCGCGCTCCAACTGCTCCTCCGACCAATCAGGATGTTGCGACCGCAGCCACGCTGTCTTCATCCGTCGCGCGGACCAGTATAGCCGCTCGGCGATTTCCAGCCGCCGCCCCGGGCTCATCCGGCGGTAAATCGCGAACTGCTCCGGGCTGGTCTGTTCATCCGCAAGCATGGTGGGAATGTGTCGCGGCCCACTGGTCGAGTCCACTACTTCATGTAGCGGCCTTCCGGCTCCCCAAAAATGCGTCCAAGCAGCTCGTCCGTGATCTCCGGCGGGTCCGGATAGGTGTGGAAGAATGTGTTCTTGAAGTGGGACGAACCGAGCAGCTCACGGGTCCTGGCGTCATGCAGGGCCATCTTCACCTCCCAAGGATACATCACCATGTCCCAGGTCCAGCGGTCCTCACAGCTCAGATACAGCTCGGCCTTTGCGTCCATTGCCTCCAGCTTGCCCGAGGCAACGATGAATCCGCGGGCCGTCAAGTTGCGGACGATCTCCTTGTGGAAGCCGCGCTCCTTGCCGGTGCTCTGAACGACATGCAGATGCTTCTTGTCCTTGAGCTTCGTGGGGTCTGCAACGCGGGCCGGGTGGACCGTGTGGCAGCCAGTAACAGCAAGAAGCAACAGGCTTACACACGCGATTACGATGACGTCACGATACGATTTCATAATTGCACTCCAAAGCTGGAGCCATTCGTAACACACTGCCGGCGGTTTAGGCCAGCAGTGTCTTCACCTTCGCCAGCGCCTCGTCCAGCTTGCTCGCGTCCTTGCCGCCGCCGCGGGCGTTGTCGGCCTTGCCGCCGCCTTTGCCGCCGACGATGGGCGCGATCGCCTGGATGATCTTCCCGGCCTGCACCTTCGCGGTGAAGTCCGCCGAGACATTCGCAATGAGCGCCACCGCGCCGCCCGCGCCGCCGCCGAGGACGATCACGCCCTTGAACCGGCTCTTGAGCGCGTCCACCACGGCCTGCAGGAATTCCCCGTCCGAGTCGCCGAGGTTGTGCGTGATGAGCGGCGTGCCGTTCACCGCGTGCGCACGGCCCAGCAGCTCGCTCGCGGCGTTCGACGCGTTGCGCGCAACGGCCAGCCTGAGCTGCTTCTCCAGTTCCTTCTGCTGCGCGAGGACGGCCTCGATCTTCTTCTCCAGCTCGTGGATGGGGGAACTCACCTTGCCGGCCACGGTGCGGATCAATTCGCGGTCGAAGCGCATCGCGTCGAAGGCGGTGAGGCCGGCGACGGCTTCGATGCGGCGCACGCCGGCGGCAATCGCGTTTTCACCGACGATGCGGAAGAGGCCGATCTCGCCGGTCGCGCGCGTGTGAGTGCCGCCGCAGAGTTCCATGCTGTAACCGTCCAGTTTCGCGGCGTGGCCGCCGATCTGCACGACGCGGACGGTGTCGCCGTATTTGTCGCCAAAGAACTGCATCACGTCCTTGCGGCCTTTCATGTCCGCGTGCGGGACTTCGGTCCACGAGATGCCGGCGTTCTCGACGATGCGCTCGTTGACGAGCTTCTCGATGTCGGCAAGCTGCGCGGGGGTGAGCGCGGCACTGTTGAAGTCGAAGGTGAGCTTGTCCGGCCCGACGAAGGAGCCTTTCTGCGAGGCTTCCCGGCTCACGACTTCGTGCAAGGCCCAGTGCAGCAGGTGCGTGACGGTGTGATGGCGTTCAATCGCCGAGCGCCGGGCGCGGTCCACGCTCAAGGTGACGGTGGAGCCGACGAGCGGGGCATCCGTTTCGGCGGTCGTGCCGAGCGATGCTCGGCGCTCCGGCGCGTCCTCGGAGCGCCGAGCATTGCTCGGCGAGGACGTGTCGACGAAGTGCAGCCAGGTGTTGCCGGACTTCTGGGTGTTGACCACGCGCCAGAGCTGGCCGCTGCCGGTGAGTTCGCCGGTGTCGCCGAGCTGGCCGCCCATCTCGGCGTAACAGGTGGAGGTGTCGAGCACCACGGCGGTCTTGTCCTTGAGGCCGACGACTTCGAGCACGCGGGCGGGCGTCTCCAGCGCGTCGTAGCCGACGAAGCGCGTGGGTGTCTTGGTCTCGATCTGGGACAACTCGATGACGGTCTTCTTCTGCGCGGCGCGGGCGCGGGCCTTCTGCTCCTCCATCAAGGCGTTGAAGCCGGCCACGTCCACGGTCAGGCCGCGTTCGCGGGCCATCAGCTCGGTGAGATCGAGGGGGAAGCCCTGCTCGTCATAAAGCCGGAACGCGAACGCACCGGAGATTTGCGAACTGGTCTGGGTGGAACGGGCCACCGGCCCGTTCTGCCGGGCAACCTGCCCGGCAGCCGGCGCGTAGGGTAACGAAGCCGGTGCCACATACGGCTGGGCGGCCTCGATGTCCTGCGTCCACAGCCACCGATACGGCGTCTGCTCGTCCACGACACCCGCCGCCCACGGGTTCCCGCACACGTAGCGGAACTTCTCCTCCAGGTCGCGGTCCGACCGGACGTAGCGGTCGAAGCGCTCGTCCTGCCAGAGGATGCCGGAGGTCTTGTCCAGCTTGTTCACTTCCTTCGCCGAGAAGGATTTTATCGAGTGAAAAATCTCCGACAGCGGCCAGAACACCGGATCCCCTTCCTTATCTTCCTCCTTGATGCCGGGCTGGAAAATCATGTGAACGTGGTCTGGCATCACACACGCCGCGACGAGCCGGTAACGACTCTCCCGCCAGTGCAGCATGCAGTCGAGGACGACATCCCGCGCAGCGGGTGAGAGCGTGCGGCCACCGTGGGTTTGGAAGTTCACCGAGTAGATGGCCCAAGGTTTCTCGAAGTGCGGAAGATTACGCCTGGCGTAGGTGGCGCCCGGGGCGGCGGGCAGGTTGCCCGCCGCAACGGGCCGGTGGCCCGTTCCACCCGGCACCGGCAGAACACCTTGCAAGCGATCCACCTCCTCGTTGAAGAGCGCGATGCCTTTGTCCAACGTCTTGTTGAAACTCTCTTCCTCCAGCTTGAGCACATCCTTCACCTGCTGTTTGCGCGTGCGGATTTCGGGGAAGATGTCGCCCATTGTCGCGGCGAGCACGTCCACGAGCTTGTAGAAGAACGGCTCGTGAAAGCCGAGCGTGCGGCCGTAGCGCACCGCGCGGCGCAGGATGCGGCGCAGGACGTAGTTGCGGTCGGTGTTGCCGGGCTGGATGCCGTCCGCGATGGCGAAGCTCAGCGTGCGGATGTGGTCACCGATGACGCGGAAGGCGATGTCCGTCGCAAGTTGAGAGTTGAGAGTTGAGAGTTGAGAGGAGTCCGTCGGCAGCGTGGAGCCGTATTTCTTCCCGCTCATCTTCTCCAGCTCATCGAAAATCGGGCGGAAGATGTCGGTCTCGTAGTTCGAGATTTTCGCGTTGGCGAAGTCGGTGAACATCTTCGTGCCCTGCATGATGCTGGTCACACGCTCGAAGCCCATGCCGGTGTCCACGTGCTTGGCGGGGAGCGGGCTGAAGGTGCCGTCGGGGTTCGCGTTGAACTGGATGAAGACGTTGTTCCAGATTTCGATGCACTCGGCGGTGCCTTTGTTGACCAGCGCGCCCCGCGTGTCACCGGCGGGCGTGAGGTCCACATGGAGTTCGGAGCACGGGCCGCACGGGCCGGTCTCGCCCATCATCCAAAAGTTGTCTTTCTTGTTGCCGGGGACGATGTGAACCCGGGGATCCAGCCCGATCTTGAGAAAGTGCTGAGCCCAAAAGGTCACCGCTTCCGTGTCAATCATGCCGAGCGCATCCCGGTTCTCAATGCCTGCTCCACCTGCTGGCGTGCTGGGGCCACCCACTGACACTTGGGCGCCATTCAAACTTTGTTGAGCCATCGCCGTTAGATTGCCCAAAGTTTGGTCCCAGAAAGGCCTTTCGCTGTCTGGACAGAACACCGTCGCGTAGAGCCGCTGCGGCGGAAACTTCCAGACTTCGATGACCAGCTCCCACGCCCAACTGATGGCCTCCTGCTTGAAGTAGTCGCCGAAGGACCAGTTGCCGAGCATCTCGAAGAACGTGTGGTGGTAGGTGTCCAGTCCGACGTCATCGAGGTCGTTGTGCTTGCCGCCGGCGCGGATGCACTTCTGGGTGTCGGCGGCGCGGCCGGGCGAGTAGGGGCAGGGCGTCTGGTTGAGGAAGATGGGCACGAACTGGTTCATGCCGGCGTTGGTGAACAGCAGGTTGGGGCTGTCCGGCAGGAGGCTGGACGAGGGGACGATGGTGTGCTGCTTCGACCGGAAGAAGTCGAGGAACGACTGGCGGATTTGCGTGCTGGTCATCATGGCGGCAAAAGTAATCAGTAATCAGTGTGCAGTATTCAGTCGTGAAAGCATCCGGCAGCCCCGCTGATTACCGGACACTGAACACTGAATACTTTTCGGTAAACAGAGCGGGGAAACTAGCGGCAAGGCGCGGCGCAAGGCGAGTTGGAATTTTGGCGTGGAGCGCCCCGGGGCGCGTCACGTCACGCTCCACAGCAACGGGCTGGGAGCGAGGCTGTGTGCGCAGCGCCAGCCGCAGCAAACGGAGCAGCCCAGCGAGGCAGACAATTTCCACCCGCCCCGGCCTCCGTTGACGCTGCGGCTGGTCTCCGACACAGCCGCGCCCCGGGGCAGCGCCCGAATGCGCCTCCAACTCCGTGCTCCGTCATGCTGGTTCTGGAGAAAGGTTCTTGGTGAACCGTCGCTCCGGGCCCATTGTGCCGAGGCAGAGTGGGTCAACAGGCCCTCCGGTGAACCGAATCATTCATGCCTAAAGCAGCCGATGCCCGGAAGATCGCCTTTCTCGGGGATTACCTCCCGAGGAAGTGCGGCATTGCCACGTTCACGACGGACCTGCGCGGCGCCGTGGCGGCGGCGTTTCCCGGAATGCAGTGTCTGGCGGTGCCGGTCAACGACCTCGCGTGCGGCTACGATTACCCGGCGGAGGTGCGCTTTGAAATCGCGGAGCAGGACCTGCCGTCGTATCTGCGCGCGGCGGACTTCCTCAACATCACGGATGTGGACCTGGTCTGCGTGCAGCATGAGTTCGGAATTTACGGCGGGCCGGCCGGCAGCCATCTGCTGGCGCTGCTGCGCGAGCTGCGGATGCCCATCGTCACCACGCTGCACACGATTCTGCGCGAGCCGAACGCGGAGCAGCAGCGTGTGATGCGCGACCTGACGCGGCTCTCGACGCGGCTGGTGGTCATGACGGAACGGGGCCACGCGCTTCTGCGCGAAGTGTATGCGGTGCCGGAGGCAAAGATTGACCTCATCCCGCACGGCATCCCCGACATGTCGTTCGCGGACCCGAACTATTTCAAGGACGAGTTCGGCGTGGCGGGCAGGCAGGTGGTGCTCACCTTCGGCCTGCTCTCGCCGAACAAGGGCATCGAGGTTGCGTTGCGTGCGCTGCCCGAACTCGTCCGCGAGTTCCCCAGCCTCGTTTACATCGTGCTCGGCCAGACGCATCCGAACCTGCTGCGCGAGGAGGGCGAGGCCTACCGGCTGGGCCTGGAGCGGCTGGCGAAGGACCTCGGCGTGCAGAAGCACGTCGTGTTCTTCAACCGCTTCGTCGAGATCGAGGAGCTGATGCGGTTCATCGGCGCGGCGGACATCTACCTCACGCCGTATCTGACCGAGGCGCAGATCACCTCGGGCACGCTGGCCTACGCGTTCGGCAACGGCAACGCTGTGGTGTCCACGCCCTACTGGCACGCGGCGGAGCTGCTGGCCGACGGGCGCGGCAAGCTGGTGCCGTTCCGCGACTCCGGGGCCATCACGACGGCGGTGCGCGAACTGCTGCACGACGAGCCGGTGCGTCACGCGATGCGCAAACAGGCTTACCTGCTGGGGCGCGACATGGTGTGGAGCCGGGTGGCGCAGCTCTACGGGAAGTCCTTCGAGCAGGCGGCGCATGACCATAACTTCGTGGGCCGGCGGTCCTCGCCGATCAAGACGCTCGACGAGCAGCCGGGGCAGCTGCCGGAGCTGAAGCTCGACCATCTGTTCCGGCTGAGTGATTCGACGGGCATCTTCCAGCACGCGAGCTTCACGGTGCCGAACTTCGCCGAGGGCTATTGCACGGACGACAATGCGCGCGCGCTGGTGCTGGCGTTGATGCTGCAACAGCTGGGCCACGGCTCACCGCGCCTGGGCGCCCAGGCCGCCACTTACGCGGCGTTCCTGAACCACGCCTTCGACCGCACGCACGGGCGCTTCCGCAACTTCATGAGCTTCGAGCGCCGCTGGCTGGAGGAGGCCGGCTCGGAAGACTGTCACGGTCACGCCCTCTGGGCGCTGGGCTTGTGCGTGGGGCAGACGGGCAGGGGCAGCCTGCAAATGCTGGCGGCGCAGCTCTTCGAGCAGGCGCTGCCCGTCGCCGCCGAGTTCACCTCGCCGCGCGCCTGGGCATGCACGCTGGTCGGCATCGACGAATATCTCCGGCGGTTCAGCGGGGACCGCCGGGCGAGCCACATCCGCGAGGCGCTCACCGCCAGGCTGATGCAGCGCTACGCCGACGCCGCGAACGATGAATGGCATTGGTTCGAAGAGGTGGTCTCCTACGCGAACGCCAAGCTGCCGCACGCGCTGATCCTCAGCGGCCGCTGCCTGAACGATGGCAGGATGATCGAAACCGGCCTCAAGGCGCTGCGATGGCTGATGAAGGTGCAGGCCTCGGATGCGGGTTCGCTCCGCCCCATCGGCTCAAATGGATTTTACCGGCGCGGCCAGGAGCGCGCGATGTTCGACCAGCAGCCCATCGAGGCGCAGGCCACGGTGTCCGCCTGCATCGAGGCGTATCACGCGACGAGCGACCTGTTCTGGGTCGCGGAGGCGCGGCGGGCATTCGAGTGGTTCCTCGGACGCAACGACCTGGGCCTCGCGCTTTACGACGCGAGCACCGGCGGCTGCCGTGACGGACTGCATGTGGACCGCGTGAGCCAGAACCAGGGCGCGGAATCCACGCTGGCCTTCCTGCTCGCGCTCGCGGAGATGCAGGCGTTGCAGAACACCCTCAGCAGCTTCAAGGAACCCGCCGGCAAATGACGCCGGGCGGAACGAAGCCGCCGCAGGAACTGAATCATGACCCAACCCGTCCGTCCCGCGGTCCACGCCAAGCGCATCGGCCCCACCCTCATCCCGGACCGTTCGCGCGTGCTGCTCCGCCCGTTTTATCCGAGCACGGACGACATCGCGCAGCGCATCATCGCCCGCGTGCTGGCCCTTCCGGACGAGGAGGTGGCGCGGCTGCTGGCTCTGGTGCTGGGCGATTTTGAGAGCCGGCACGAACAGCTGGAACAGTTCTTCCGCAGCCGCTTCGCGCATGTGCGCCAGCTTCTCGGAGGGACGTGGGAGGCTTCCGCAGAACGGCAGGCGCTCCTGGGCGCGCACTTCACGCACGAGTATTCCCCCGAGTCCGCAGCGCTGTTCAACCCGTCCATCGTGCTCCACCCGGACCAGGGCGAGCTGCCCAAAGGCGCGGCGCGGTTCATCCTCAGTTTGCGCGCCACCGGCGAAGGCCACATTTCCTCCATCACCTTCCGCAAGGGCGTCGTCAGCGCGCACCATCGCATCACGCTCACGCCGGCGGTGCCGTATGTGACCGAGCCGGAACGCGTGCCCAACGCGCTCTACGAGAAGGCGCTCTTTGCCCGCAAGCTCCAGGAGCTGGGCGTGCGCTGCGACTTCTGCCGCCGCGTGCTGGACCAGCTTCCCGAGGCTTTCATCCTCGAAGACCTGCGCCGTGTCCTGACCTCGGAGCGGCTGCATGTGGACCCGGCTGACGCCGCCGTGGACCGCTCCGCGCGCGGGATGCTGCTTCTGGCCGAGTCGAACTACGAAGTGCATTTCGCCCCCGGCAGCCAGGTCACGCAGCGCGTGCTGTTCCCGTCCTCGCCCAGCCAGAGCAACGGCATCGAAGACGCGCGGTTTGTCCGCTTTCAAAATGACGACGGCGGCTTCACCTATTACGCGACCTACACGGCCTACGACGGCAAGATCACGCTGCCGCAGCTGCTGGAGACGCCGGACTTCGTGCATTTCAAGTTCAGCACGCTCAACGGCCCCGCCGTGCAGAACAAGGGCATGGCGCTCTTCCCGCGCAAGATCAACGGCCGTTACGCGATGCTCTCGCGCCAGGACGACGAGAACATCCTCCTGATGTTCTCCGACAACATTCATTTCTGGCAGACGCCCGAGGTGCTGCTCGCGCCCGCGCAGCCATGGGAATTCATCAAGCTGGGCAACTGCGGCTCGCCCATCGAGACGGAGGCGGGCTGGCTGGTGTTGAGCCACGGCGTCGGCGCGATGCGGAAGTATTGTCTGGGCGCATTCCTCCTCGACTTGAACGATCCGACGCGTGTCATCGGACGACTACGTGAACCACTGCTTTCTCCAAACGAAGCCGAGCGGGAGGGCTACGTGCCGAACGTCGTTTACACCTGCGGCGCGCTCCTGCATGGCCGCGAACTCATCATCCCCTACGCAATGAGCGACTCCGCCACGAGCTTCGCCACCGTCTCGCTGGACGAGCTGCTCGCCGCGATGGAATGAACGCATTAACTTTGCCAGCGTGCGCCCGTGGTTTTAAAAATATTTGCGCCACGAAAACTAAATCCCTTGAGCGCGCGGCGATTCCGCCGATACTCAGTTCGTCAACGGTGAACGAAGCGGAAGCGACGAACACCGGCTCTTTCAAAAACATTTTCGAATTTGCCCTGCCCTGTTCGTGATTCGAAAACCAAGTCCTTGAACCGTAAGTTAACAAATCTTGGGGCCTTAACTTCAACGGCGGCTGTCAGGCCTTCACTGGAAGGCAAAAGCCGCTGATTCGGTCCCACCTGTTTCTATCGCAGTTCAACAGGAACGGTTTTCACACGGCAATGGCGGGGCTCTCTTTCACCGCCCGCCGCGCGAGCCAAAAGCTTCGCGGCGGGCGGTTCTGTTTTGCTGACGCGAGTGCAGCGCGGACGCCCACATCCTCCGGACAGGGGACACATGGGAGACGACGACGAGAGCCAGCCGGTCTCTCTGCCTCTTTGTGCCCTTTTGCGGCTGTTCAACTACGGACGTGGGCGTCCGTGCTCCATGCCTACTTGAACCGCTCAAGCGTGCGCATGGTCTCGTCGAGGGTGTATTTGAGATACTGGTCCTGCGGCAGCTCGACGGATTCGAGCGCGATCTCGGTGGCCCTGCTCGTGTTGAAGAAGCTCAACGAGCGCACGACTTCGAGACGGACGCGCGGATGCGGGTCTTTCACCAGCCTGGCGAGCGTATCGAGCGGCTTGTTCACGCGGTCACGCCAGTAGCAATGCACGCGGACGGCGGCGGCCCGGGCACGGGGTTCGGTGGAGGCAAGGATTTCATTCAACAACGGCTCGTTCGCCACGTTCATGAGCTGATGAACCCAGAGGGCTTCGAGGCGGTGATGTTCGAAGTTCGGGTCGGCGGGATTGAGCGCCTTGGTCCATTTGGTCAGCGCGGCGATGATTTGATCCACCGGACGCGCTCCCAGTTCATTCTTCACACGGTAACGGGTGCGGTTCTCGGGTTCCTTGAGCAGCTCCAGCAGCGCTTCCAGGTTCGCTCCGGCGATCTTCGCCGGCTTCAGCAACGGACGCCCGGGACAGGTGACGCGGTAGATGCGGCCATGGGTCTTGTCGCGCAGCGGGTCGCGGATGGAATACTGGAGATGGCCGATGAGCGGCTCGTGCCAGTCCACGAGATAGAGCGCGCCGTCGGGGCCAAACTCCATGTCCACCGGGCGGAAGTTCGGGTCTTCGCTCAGGAGCAGCGGCTCGATTTCCTTGCCGATGAAGCCGGAGTCCTGCTCGGCGACGGTGTGCTGGAGGACGCCCTGCACGCCGATGACGTTGTTGAGCAGGTAACGGCCCTGCGCCTCGTCGGGGAAGTGCCGGCTGGAGACAAATTCACAGCCGGACGTGGGCCGCACGCGCATTTGAATCCACTGGGGCATCGTCAGGTGCTTGTCGGGGAAAATGGTGCGGCCGGAAAACGCAGCGCCGAAGAAGTTCTGCCCGGGCGACGCGTCGGCGATGAAGACCTGGCCCCAATGGTCGAAGGCGATGCCCCACGGGTTCGCGAAGCCGTAGCTGATGAATGCCTCCAGCTTCGCCGTGCGTGGCTCGAAGCGATAGACGGCGGAATTGTGGTTCTTCACAGGACCGTAGGGCGTCTCGATCTGCGAGTAGAAGAACGTGCCCTCCATGAAGTAAAGGTCGCCGCCCGGCCCGCTCATGAAGGCGTTGATGGCGTGGTGCGAGTCCCCGGAGTCAAAGCCGCCGAGCAAACGCTCGGAGTAATCGGCGATGTCGTCGCCGTTCGTGTCCTTGAGGAAGACGAGGTCCGGCTGCTGCGCGACGAGCACGCCGCCGTTGTAGAACTCAAAGCCGGTCGGCACATGCAGCCCGCGCGCAAAGATCGTGGCCTTGTCGGCCTTTCCGTCGCCGTCGGTGTCCTCGAGGATGACGATCTTGTCGTCGGGCATGGACCGGCCGTTGAGACGATCCTTGAGCGGCTGATACTGCGGATAGGTCGGCATGGTGCAGACCCAGAGGCGGCCGCGGGTGTCGAAGGACATCTGCACGGCGTTGGCGATCTCCGGGAACTGCTCCTCGGAGGCGAAGCAGTTGACGGCGTAGCCGGGCGCGAGCTTGAACTTCTTCAGCGCTTCGCTGGAAGGCAGGTAGATGATGGCGTCCGCTTCGCCGGACTTGCTGGTCATGCAGCCTTTCTGCATCGCGTTCGCGGCCTTCTCGCGGTTCACGCGCGCGGAGCCGAAGTGGGTTTTTACTTCGAGGAACGGCGGGACGTTTGAATCATCAATCGTCGCCGGCACGGCCTCGCCCTGCGCGACCCGCCAGACGCGGGCGTCACGGTTGGCCACCATCACGTCGAGCACGGCGCGTTCGCGCTCCATCACGTCGGCGTTGCGCTGCTCGCCATCGGAGAACTTCACGAGTGAACGCTTCCCGTAGGTGTAGTAGCCGTTGACCGCGCGGTAGCGGTTGAACCACTGGTAGTTCTTCTCGTTCAGCTCGGCGCGGAGCTTTGCGGTGAAGTCCCTTGGCGCGCCGGCCCTGCCGAACAACCCTTCGTCGAGCATCCGAGCAACGGCCTTGTGACCGTCGCTGTTCAGGTGGACGCCGTTGTGCGTGAACTTGAAGCGGGAGCCGGCATGGGCCTTGAGCGTCGGGTTGAAGAGGTCCACGAACGGGATGCCCTTCTCCTTCGCCACCCCGGCCAGCGCTTCGGTGTAGAGCCTGAGGTTGGCGTTGCTGGCCTTGCCGTCGGGGTAGTTGGGGTTGTCGAGATTCTCGTGGGCGATGGGGGAGACGAGCACGAGCCGGGGCGCGCCGCCGCCGGAATAGTTCTGCTTCAGCGTGTGGTCCACGAAATGGGCGAGGTCCGCCTTGAACTTCGCCACGCCGTCCGGACCGGCGAAAGACTCGTTGAAGCCGAAGAACGCGAGCACGACAGAGGCCTTGCTGAAGGCCAGGTGCTGGTCCGGCGATCCGAAATTCTGCGAACGCAGCCGCGCGGGGAGCACCTTGTCGCCCTTCGAGTAAGAGGAGTTCTCAATGACCAGCTCGGTCTTGATGTCCACCTCGTCGGCGGGAAAGGCGAGGTTGCGGACGACGAGGTTGTGCTTGGGGAAGCGCTGGTGAAGGAGCGTCTCCCAGTGGTTGTCATGCTGCATCCGCTCGGCCAGCGAGTTGCCGATGAGACAGACGTGATCGCCGGGCTGGAGTTCCAACGGGGCGGGAGCCGCCGTCGTGGTGCTGACGATGAAAAGGACGGCGAGAAGACTTGCTGCGGCGAAGGAGACCGGACGCTTCATAGATATGCGGCTTTGAGCAGGCAGTTGAAAACGGGCGGATTGTTGCCATGCACGCGGTCCGCAAGCAAGCGGACAGCAGCCCGGGACCAACACGCCCACCATGGAAGCCCTCCTCTCTGCAAACCGCTCACTGTTTTCTTGCCCGCAGGCAATCCGCCACCGCGAGACCAAGCTGGCGGCCCACGATGCGGTAACCCTCCGTCGTGCTGTGCGGGGTGTTCCATGAGGTTTCAAGGCAGACGGAGACGGTGTGAGGATTGCCGTTGGCGTTCACCCACTGGCCGCTGATCTGTTTCCAGAGCGGGTGATAGGCCGGTCCGGTGATGCGCGGTTTGTCGTCGAGCACCAGCGGGCCAGCGATGCGGCCCTTTGCCGCGGCGAGAAAGTTGGTGCGGTTCACGCGCCCCGGCTCCGTGAGCAGTTCCCACGGGCCGATGAAGAAGAAAGGGCGCAGATCACCAGCGGCCGGGTTGTGCAGGTCGAGGAACATGTCGAGCCGGTTCTCCCTGGCCAGTTCGCGCAATCGCCGCTGCGCGGCGGCGACCTCGGGATAGACCGGATTCTCATCCCAATCACGGTTGTGATCGCGGGGCGCGGCCTCCTTGCCGCCGTTGCCGGCGGCGGCGTTGTCCACGTCCATGATGGGCACGATGAACACCTCGGCGTGGCCGCGCAGCCAGCGCGCGTCCGCGTCATCGCTCACCAGCCATTCGGTGAAGCCGCGCGCAACCCAGCACGCACCGCTCTCCCACGCGTGCTGCCGCGCGTGGACCCAGATGCCCGGCGGCTTGGGCGTGGCGGCCTCGCTGATTCGCAGGCCGCGCACGGGCCGGCCTTCGCGGGTGCGCGCCAGCTCGAAGGATTTCGCGGCGGGCAGCTTCTTTTCCACTTCAACCAGCAGCGCCTCCGTGCCGCGCGGCGTGAAGGGCGGCCCCCACGCAACCCACAGCGGGCCGCCGGTGCCGGTGACTTCGTAGAGGATGCGCGCGCCCTCGCGCTTGCCGGGCGCGGTGTGCCTCCAGATCCTGCCGTCCGAGGAAAACGTCGCGCGCGAGGGCATCGCCCAGCTCGCGGCGAGCGGCTTGCCGGTGTCCTGTCCGTTGTTGCGTGTCGGCCGGTCGCTGCCCGCAAGGCTCAGCGTGACGCGCTCATCCTTCGCCACGCCGTCCACGCGCACATACCACCAGCACGTCCAGCCGCGCTGCGGATTGCCATCGGGCATGAAACGGACGATGCGCGCCGCCTGGTCCACGGATTCCACCTTCGCGGAACCGCCCTCGAAGTCGGTGCTGACGCGCAGGTCGGCGGCAACGCCTGTGAAGGTCAGCAATGTGAGGGCGACCAACTGTTTCATGGTCGCCATCTCCAAACTTCCGGCGAACGAATGCCGGGCTTTTGTTCGCCGCTTACCACCAGCCACGCGCCATTCCACTGCACCGTCGGCACGGTCACGCGCGGCGCGGGGGCAGGGGCGGCCTCGGTCCAGCGGTCGGCGCGGGCATCGTAGGCGAGGACGCTCTTCGGAAAGCCCTTGTGCTCGGTTGGCGCGACGGCGAGTTGTCCAGCGTCATCGCCGCTGACAACGAGAAACTGCGTCCTGCCGAAGGTCGGCGCAGGCGAAGGCGCGGCCACGGCGGCGCGCGGCAGATCGGCGATGCGTTTCCAGCCCTTGCCCGGCGTGAAGCGATGGCCGTCCTTCAAGTAAGTCCGCACCGGCCTGCCATCCGGCCCGGCTGACAAATCTGCGCCGCTCACAAGGAAGAACGAGCCGTCCTGCACCGCCGCGACCGCGAGCATGCGCGCCGGGCCGGGCCACGGCTCCAGTTCGCGCCATGCGGGTTGCTTCGCGGCGAGGTCGAGCCCGTGGAAGGTCTTCAGCGTGCTGGTGGAGTCGGGCTTCAGGATGCCGCCGGCGATGTAGAGCATGTCGCCCAGCAGCGCGCCGCTCATGTTCGCGACCCCACGCGGGAGCGGTGGCAACGGCTTCATGTCCAGTTTTCCGTCGCGCCATTCGAGCCGGAAGCATTCCGCCCGATGCCCGTCGGCATCACTGCCGCCGACGCACACGACTCCGTCCGCATGTGTCACGCCCACGCCGTAGCCAAGCGGGCGCGGCAGCCTGCCCGCGACCTTCCACGCGCCGTCGGGCTTCTTCAGCACGAAGACCGTGTCATGCCAGGTCTTCCTCCCGCCTTCCCACGGCTTCTTGTCGGGAAAGTTCGCGCCGCCCGCCGCGAGCAGCGCTCCGCCGCTCACACCCGCGAACATCGAGGCGAAGCCTTCCTTGTCCGGAATCGAAGGCACCTTTGACCAGCCCGCCGGATCGGCGGCGAATGCGGAACAGGCGGCCAGCGCGGTGGTCATCACGCCAGATATTCGAAGCGGGTTTACCATTCGCCTCCGCTGGAAAACTTCCTCTTCGCCGCATCTCCGAAGGCCGCCCCCGCCGCGTCCATTTCGCCGAGCACCTGCTCGAAGGGCTTGCCCGTCGCCGCGCGCGCGGCCGCGATGACCGTGTTGCACTCGTTGCCGTCCATGAAGCGCGCGGCCTCCAGCAGGCGCGGCTCGTCCTCCCTCGGCACCGCGAAGAAGCCGTGCTTGTCCGCGTGGATGAGCTGGCCCGGCTCGATGCGCTGGCCGAACACCTCGACCGCGCAGCCCCAGCGCACCGGCGTGACCCACGCGTGGCCCACGCACAGCCGGCGGGCGAGCGCCTTGAAGCCCGCGTTGGTCATCTCGTCGAGGTCGCGCACCGCGCCGTCCGTGATGGTGCCCACGCAGCCCAGCGCGCGGTGTGTGTTCGCGTTCACCTCGCCCCAGAACGAGCCGATGACGCGTGGCTTGTCGAGGTCCTGCACCACGACGATTTTCGGCCCCGGCACGCTGGCGACGTAACGCCGGTAGTCGCTCAAGGCCCCGGTCTTGTCCTTGTGCGCCGGGTTGCTCGGCTCGATGACGAGCGTGACCGCGTAGCCAACCATGGGCCCCATCTGCGGCATGAAGTCGCGCGTCTCCTCGATGTTGATGCCGTCGCGGGTGCGGTCGTGCCTGGTGATCTGCTCCCAGCCGTTGTAGATGGTTGGCGTGTTCCAGCGCTGAAGCTGGTGAAGGTCGGCGTGGGAGAGGCGCGAAGTGGTGGTGGTTTCGTTCATGAATGGGAAAAAGCTAAACGCTCAACGTTCAAAGCTGCGCGCGTTGGACGACTGCGGTCTGTTGAAGGTTGGAAGTTGAACGTTGAGCGTTGGACGTTTTGGCATAGGCCGCGTTGCGTTGCTTCAACTCGCGTTCGCCACTCACAGTCGTGTCAAAGGATTGTCCCGCAACGCCAGCGGGAAGGTGACGCGCTGGCCTTGCTGGCGATGGGACTCGAACACTGCGGAAATCATTTCCACCGTCGTCCGCCCGTCGCGTGCGCCGCACAACGGCTGGCGATCCTCGCGAATCGAGGCGAGCAGGTCGCGCCCGCCGACCAGATGCCCCATGACCTGCCTGCCCATCTCGGCGACCGGCTCCGGCCGGCCGATGCCCGCCGTGCTGATCGGCACCCAGGCGCGCGGCTCTTTCATGGGGCGGAAGGGATTGCCGGCGAGATGATGCGCCACGGGGTCCTGGTCTATGCGCAGGTCAATGATGCCCTTCGTGCCGACCAGTTGCAGGCCGAAGCCGGCGGCCGGCACGCCCGCCTTCGCCACGGAGTCGAAGAAAGCCGGCACGCCGCGCTCCATGTCGAATCGCGCGTGGACCTCGTTGCCCGCCAGCGGTCCGACGCCTTCCGCGCCGTCCTTCACGTCCGCACGTGCAACGAGCCGGCCGTCTTGCAGAATCGTTGCCGAACATCCGACGGGCTTGCCGCCGAAGTAGCAGACCAGATTCAGCAGGTGCGAACCCAGCACCCACAGGTCCAGCGAGCCGCCGCGCGTGTCTTCCTTCCCGCGCGCCCGAAATTCCAGCAACCGCCCGATGGCGTCTTCCTTCACCAGCCGCTCGATGACCGGCAGCGCCGGATTCCAGCGGTTGCGATGCGCGAGGGCGAGCTTCACGTTCCCCTTCTCGCAGGCGGCCACAATCTCGTCCGCCTCGGCCGGCGTGCGGCAAAACGGCTTCTCGATGTAAATGCCGCGCGCGCCCGACGCGGCGACAGTGAGGATCACGTCCCGATGCTGGTCCACATGCCTCATGCCGATGGCGACGATGTCCGGCTTCGCCTCGGCCAGCATCTGCCGGTAGTCGGCGAAACCTCTTTTGAGATCGAGCCGTCGCTGCGCGGAGGCGAGGCCCTTCGCATCCGGGTCGGCCACGGCCACCAGCTCCGTCTCCGGCAGGTGCTGCCACATCGTGTCCAGTCCGTGCCCGTAGTCACCACGGCCGGTGTGCCCGATCACGGCAACGCGCAGGCGCGGCGCGGCATCCGCACCGCGCACACCGATGGCAAGACCGGCGGCGGCAACACTCCCCAGGAAACGACGGCGGCTGGACTTCATGCTGGGACGAAGATGACAGGCGCCGGCCCTCGCCGCAACAGAAGGCGAAGCAACTCAAGCCCCGGGCGCATCTCACTTTCTTGCAGCCCGGAGGGCTGACAGCCATTAGCCGGGGGGTGAGCCAGGCGATACCCCCGGTCAGATGCGGGGAAAAGAAGGCACCCTGAAGGGGTGCCAGCCCGGAGCGAACGAACCGGCTGCGACCCCTGCCGGGGTCGGGTCGCCAGGCACCCGGATTCCGGGGGGTGGCGTCGCCAGGCTCCTTACCCCCGGCTAATCGCTGGCATCGCTTCGCGATAGCTGAGGGTCCCTTCGTCTGGATGCTTGCAAGAAATTGAGATGGACCCAAGCCCCTGTTCCCGGAGTCGCGGGGGGGAGTCATACCAATTACCGGTGAAATCTGGTTGAATCCAAGCGCAGGAAACTGCGTTCCTCCCTCTCCCTTTGCGGAGCAAGGGGAGAGGGCCGGGGTGAGGGGTTGGCCGCGCCGGCGTGGGTGGCACACCCCTCATCCGGCCTGCGGCCACCTTGCTCCCCTCGCTCCGCGAAGGGAGAAGGAGTAACTGGCCGCCGGTGCCAGTTCCACCAACCTTCACACAGGGTCGGTATCAGTCGTCCACCAGTGTCATCAACATCAGCAGCACCACGCTGTAAACCACCACCAAGAGCTGGACCCAGATGCCGGCGTGCAAGAGGACCTTCGCCGTCCGGGGGCGTTGCAGCGCGATCAGCTGCGTGCATGCGGACACGAGCGCGAGCATCGTGCATTTGTAGCCGACCAGCCCGTGCAGGCCGCCGGCAGACAGGAAGAACCGGGCCATGGGGTTGATTTCAACCGCCAGCCCGGTGCCCAGCAGCGTCGCCGTCATCACCATGTCCGCCACGCCCATCGTGAAGAACCAGCCGGTCTCGAAAATCCACGCCGGCTGCCACCAGAGCAGCCACTGGCCGGGCATCACTCCCGCCGTCGCGCCGCCGGCCGGACCGCCGCCGGGTGCAAACGTCGGGAAGAACGGTGTCCGGCCTGCCGCGCTGGTGCAAGGCATGGCCGCCGAAGGACTGGGCAGGGCTGGTTGTTCCACCACGGGGGACAAAAAACACCCTGCCCGCCCGTTTGGCCAAGGCTATGTTTGCATCCTCGACCTGAATGCAATTCATCCATCATGAACGCATGAAGGACGGTCCTGCGCGGAGGCACTTCTCAGTTCCGAATGGCAGACAGGCGGGACGCGCCAAAGCCCGGCAAGGGGGACAGAAAGCATCCAGGTGGTGAACCGAGAAGGAAAACATCCGACGTCCAACGCTCAACTTTGAACGTTCAACTTTGGGCGTTCGGCGTTGGATGTTGAACGTTTCCCAGCCGTCCTCACACCTCCACCGCCTTCATGCCGGCCAGGCTTACGCCGGGACCGCTTCGCGCATCGGGCGGGTGCTGGACGGCGGCAGTTCCTTCCCCGCGCGCTGCAACTCCCGCACCTCGTCGGCCACCAGCGCGCAGAGCTGGCGGTAAGCCACCGCCTCGGTCGTTCCGTGGCAGACACCGCCCCAAGGGAACAGGTCCGGGCAATAACCCACATACAGCCGGTCGGCTTCCTCCCACCGGACGAACTTGAGATACTGGTCTTGCGCTTTCATTGGGTGGCCTCGCGGATGGCGTTGCGAACTTGCTTCTCTTGATAGTGATGCGCGTCGTCGCCGCTCTGGCCGCTGAGCATCACCGCACCGGGAAACTTCGGGTGGCGGAACTTGCGATGAGACCCCTTGCCGCCCGGCACGAGGACGAATCCCGCCTGCTCAAGGTCGGCGACCAACTGGCGAATCTTGCGCGGCACACGCCGGAAACTGCCACACCACCCCGCACGCTGCCAGCCTCAATTCCCCCGCGACCGGATGCGCGACATCACGTCGCTCCGCTTGGCCTTGGTGAACTCGTCAGGCATGGGGAGTTTGCCGGTCTGTTTCGTGCGCTTGTGTTGAGTGCGTAACCTGGCATCGTAGCGCCGCCGTCCCGTGCGCTTCAACCCAACTGGCTGACGAACGGGTTGAGCCGCGTTTCGATGTCACGCTTTTCAGAGCCACTGGAGATTGGTAAGGGCTATGACCGCAAGGTCTTGGCCCAACTGTGGGGCTTGGCTGGGTTCCAAGCCATCGGTCGCGGTGTTTTCACACCCAAGAGCGTTGGTCAGATATTTCTGTTCGTCACTCGGGAAAGGCTGGGATGGATGACCCCATACAACAACTTCCTCGACGGCGACTTGTTGTTTTGGGACGGCGAAAAAGGACACGGCTCGGACGACCGAATAGTAAATGCATCGCGCAACGGCGAGGAGATTCATCTGTTCTACCGCGACAACCGTCTGACGCCATTCACCTACCACGGCTAGGTGGTCATGGTCCGATGCAACCGATTCACCGACCGACCAAGTGTTTTCGTTTTCAATGTTGTGGCGATTGCCACTGAATTTACACCCGCCGAGCCAATGCAGTTGGCCGAGGAGCCGGCTGACTATGCTGTCATAAGCGAAGCCGGCATGAACAGCATCGACCGCGCGGTCACAACCAAGAGCCGCGGCATCGCGCAGAGGTTGTTCCGAGGGAATTTGCTCCGCCTTTGGCAAGGTTCTTGTGCTGTAACGAATGTGCAGGAACCTCGTGTGCTACGTTCTAGCCACATCAAACCGTGGGCTAAATCCAACGTGAAGGAGAAGGTGGACCACTTCAACGGCCTTTTGTTGATCCCGAATCTTGATGCGCTATTCAACGAAGGGTTAATCACGTTCCGAAATGACGGTCGTATGCTCGTGTCGCACAATTGGCGGGCTGACGACCAACGTCGCATGCACATCACGCCCGACCTTCAACTGCGAGAAGTTCATCCCGAATCGCACCCATATCTGGAGTTTCACCGCGATGTCATGTTCGGTCAGGTGAGTGCGGATGTGAGTGAGTAACCGGAACCCAAGTTATGGGCGAGCGGAGAATGGGAAGGTGGAACGGAAGGGGTGGGAACGCAGGCTACTTCAGCCAGTTGATTTTGATTTCCTTCTCCAGCGCCTTGAACTCCGGGTCGCCGGTGACGAGTTCGGCCTTCTTCTCCTTGGCCAGCGCGGCGGCAAAGGCGTCGGCCAGGCTCATCTTGAAGCGGGCTTTGAACTGCGCGGCCAGCCGCGCCAGCTTGAGGTCGTCGCCCACGCCCACCACGTCAATCGGCAGGGTGGCAAGGTCGGCAACCGCCTCGTCCGCCGCCTGCCGTCCGCCCGCACGTTCCATGGAGTAGTAGATTTCCGCCCAGTTGACCGCCGAGAGCAGGAGCGGTTTCCCCGAGGTGGAGGCGGACTCGATGAGTCGTTC